>JAAZIY010000269.1 GCA_012800625.1 Lentisphaerota bacterium | reverse complement strand
GATCCGCATCCGCTAAAAAGGAGAAAAAATGTCAAAGAATCGTTTCACCCTCATCGAGTTGCTGGTCGTCATCGCCATTATCGCCATTTTGGCGGCCATGCTGCTGCCGGCCTTGTCCAAGGCGCGCGAGAAGGCCTTGACGATTTCCTGTTCCAGCAACCTGAAGCAGATCGGCACTGCATCCATGTTTTATCTTGAGGCTCACAATGATATGCTGGTGGTGGGCTACGCCGACCGCAATGGCACCAACACCTACTGGCCTGGCCTGTTGCGCATCTACTCCGGCGACACCAAGATGTTCACCTGCCCGGGCAGCCTGAAGCCGCTTACCGGCACAACCCCGGTGGTGGGTGCCAACGACCCCATGAAAGACGAGCTCAATGCACAGCCCTGGAAATTGAGCTACGGCATCAATCAAACCTATAGCTGGGGTTCAGGAGTATCCCCCCTGGGCATATCCGCCGACCGCGGACGCATAGACAAGATGTTCCCGTCCAGCAGGCTGCCCGAACCGGGCGGCACCATACAAATCGCCTGCAATGTCTCCGTGGGCGATTCCGATTTCTGGTGCGGCATTAACTCCGACGATGCCCACGACGGCACTTTGGGAGCCGATGCTAGCCTGGCTCCCAACTACACCCGCATCAGCAACAATAGCGTTACTGACACCACCTGGGACCCCTGGCCTCACGGTCGCCGGGCCAACTTCCTCTGGCTGGACGGGCATGTCAGCACCATGAAGGAAAAAGACACCAAGCGCAAAATGTGGACTGCTATCAAGGACTGAGTCTGACTCACAGCCAGCCTACAAGCCGGGCCGGCCGCGAGCCGCCCCGGCTTTTTTGTTGTCTGCCTTGTCTGCCTAGCTGTCCCAAGTCCCCTAGTCCAGCACTGCCCTGGCTTCTTCCAGGTCTTTTTGCATCTGCGCGCTGAGCAGCTCGGGGCTGTCGAATTTGATGCTTTGACGCAGGAATTTTAGCGGTTCGACGCGCATATACTTGCCGTAAAGCTGGCCCTCAAAATCAAACAGGTGCATTTCCACCATCAGTTCCGTCGGCCCGTTTTGGCGTATGGTCGGGGCATCTCCGATATACAGGATGCCTTTGAGTACTTCCTCGCTCGCTTGCAGCCTAGCTCGGGCGGCATAGATACCCCAGGGCGGCAGTAGCAGGTTTTCGGTCTGCAGATTCGCGGTTGGGCAAGCCAGCTTGCTGCCGGCCACTCCCAGCCCCCTGCCCACCTCCCCGCAGATAGTCCAGGGACGCCCCAGCAGGGCGGCGGCCGGGCCAAAGTCGCCCTGCCCTATGGCGGCGCGCACCCGCGTGCTGCTAATGGCCGCGCCGCCCTGCTTGAGGGGCGGGACCACGCGCAGCGGCAGGCCTCGTGCGGCGGCCAGCTCGCCCAATAGGGCGGTGTCGCCGACGTTGCGGTGGCCAAAACGCCAGTCCTCCCCGACGCAAAAGCCGGCGCAACGCAGGCCTTGGACAAAAAAGTACTTTTGCAGGAACTCCTCGGGGCTTAGCTTGGCAAGCTGCAGATCAAAGGGAAAGCAGACCAGGTGTCTAAGGCCCTGCTGCAGCAGAAGACGCTGCTTTTCAGCCAGCGGATAGATAAGCTTTGGGGCTTGCTCCGGTCTAAGCACCGCTTTGGGAGAAGGATGGAAGAAGACTAGCACCGGCAGCGCCTGCTGCTGAGTCGCCAAGTCTTGCAAAGCCGCTATTATTCGCTGGTGCCCCAGATGCACGCCCTCGAAAACGCCAAAGGCGAAAACCAGGGGCTGCGACAAGGCTCCCAATTCAAGCGGATAGGAAACAATCTCTGTGGCGGTCGACATAAGCCT
>JAAZIY010000268.1 GCA_012800625.1 Lentisphaerota bacterium | reverse complement strand
TTTTCAACAACTGAAACGATGAGCTAAAAATAAGCGACATATGGCTAGTGAACGCGGTATTCTCAAGCAGCTTAGACCCCGTCCAAAAGCGGCGCATAAGCCCTTCGTGTGACTTCGTGTGCCTTCGTGTCCTCCCCCCTTCGTGTGCCTTAGTGGCTCAAAGGCTTTTTGGACGCGGTCTAGCTTAGTCAGGTGAATTTTTAAATCCTGGAAAAATCGCTACGGCTTAGTGTGTCTTCGTGTTCAAGCTTATGCCGGATACGTTTTTAGGAGGGTTTTGTCCTCTTTTGCCCCTGCTTGTCAATTCAGGCATTATATTATTTGTTTACCATATTCACCTTTTTATGCCTGAGTTTAGCATTATGCATTTATCCTCTTTTTCTGAAGACCAAGATATCACCTGGATAGAGGTTGAGGCTCCCGAGCAAGCCTCTGAGAGCGTCGGTTTTGCCGCTTTTGGCTTGAGCGCTGCCCTACTGCGGGGTGTCGCCGAGGCTGGTTTTGTCGAGCCTACCCCTATACAGGCGCAGGCCATTCCGGCTCTGCTTGAAGGCCGTGACCTGATGGGACAGGCCCTCACCGGCTCGGGCAAGACCGCCGCCTTCGCACTGCCGGCCATGCATCGCATCGCCGAGCTGCCCGGTCTGCAGCTGCTTATCCTGGTGCCCACTCGCGAGCTGGCTGCGCAGGTAAGCTCGGAAGTGTTCAAACTCGGACAACACGCCGGCATCAGAACCGCGGCCTTTACCGGCGGCCAATCCTACTCCAGGCAGGAAAAAATCCTCAGACAGGGCATCAATGTTCTGGTGGCCACCCCAGGACGCCTCATCGACCTCATGGAAAACGGGCACTTCGACCAGGTCAACCCGGCGATTATTGTGGTTGACGAAGCCGACGAGATGCTCGATATGGGCTTCCTCGAAGACGTCAAAGTCATCTTCGAGAAATTCCCCGGCCCGCGCCAGACCATGCTGTTTTCCGCCACCCTGCCCAAACAAGTGCTCAGCCTGGCACAGAAGATCACCAGCAACCCAGTTGAGCTGACCAGCTCATTCGCAGACAGCACCAACAACGACATAGAGCAAAGCTTCTTTGTTATTGACGAGCACGAACGCGTCAATGCCGCCATACGCCTCATCGATTCGGACAATGTCAGCAAGGCGATCATCTTCTGCCGCACCAAGGAGGAGACCGATGCGCTCAATATCCTGCTGGGCGCGCGCGGCTACAACGTCAACTGCCTGCACGGCGATATGGAACAGGCGCAGCGCTCCCGCGTGATGGCGGCATTCAGGCGCAGTGAAATAGATATCCTGGTGGCCACCGACGTGGCCGCCCGCGGCCTGGACGTCGAGGATGTCTCCCATGTCTTTAACTTCCACCTGCCCTTTGACAGCCGCGGCTATGTGCACCGCATCGGACGCACCGGCAGAGCCGGCAAGGCCGGTAAAGCCATCACCCTGGTGACGCCCAGGGAGCTGCGCCAGCTGGAGGCCATCAAACGGATGGTCGGAGCCGAGCTGCAGCTGGGAAAAATACCCAGCCGCGAAGAGGTCAATGCCCAAAGACTGCAAAAAATCTACGCCGACTTGTTTGCCAGCGATTTGGACGGCAAGCTCTACCAGCAGGTGCTTGAAAGCGCGAAAGGCCAGGACCAGGACCACCTGGTGCTGTTTACCAAGCTGCTGAGCAAATTTCTGCAGCAGGGCCGCGACGAAGGCCCGGAAAATATTGGCCTGAGAGGAGAGCGCCTGGAAAGCGCCCTGAACCCGCAAAGTGCACGCAAAACTGCAGGACAGGGACAGAGGCGCGCGCCGCGTTCGCGTATGCGGCGGCGACGCGAGCGAGATGCCGCCAAACCGGAACGACAAGAAATGGGACAGGCGAAAAAAACGCCGCCATATGCCTTTGACGAAAACAGAAAACGGCTTCTTCGACGGTTTATAGAAAAGCTATATGCCGTCATTTTGTCTGATTTTGGGTAAATCAAAGATTTTTAATCGCATGTACTCCAGATCACGCAATCCATAGGCTTGTCGTATCATTGTTTTCACCTTGTTGTTGAAACCTTCCATAGCAGCGTTCGTCAAGCCGCCATAGCTCCAGTATGCAATGATACCTTCCCAGTGGCTATGAATTGTCTTTGCCATTTTACGCATGTTTTTCGAACATCCCACGCTTGCTTTTTCACACCAGTCACCAAGTGCCAGTGCGGCCTGCAGTTCATTCTCTGCAGTCCTGTATATACTGCGCAGTTCCTCTTTCATGGTGTGCAACTCGCAAAGCTCCTCGCTAAAAGCCTTGAGTGCTTCGAGCCGTTCCTGTGCATTGGGCTTCAGGTTTTCCTCGTTGCGCAGCAGGATATAACGCATGTTCTTTAGTTGATCTGCCTGCTGTTTATCCAAGGTTTTAGCCAATTCTCGTCTCTCCTTGTCAATCTTGTCGTTCATCAGTTTTATGACATGAAAGTGATCGAAAACGATTTTGGTGCCAGGGAGGTTTTTTTTGACCCACGAAATATAGGCTTTGGCCATATCCATTGCCACTACTTCAATTTTTGCTCCGCTCTGCCTCAGCCTTTTCAAAAAGTTTTTCAGTGAGTCTCCGTCCTTGCCTTTGTCAACGTGCAGAACCGCTCCTGTTTTGAGATCGCGTGCAATCGTCCAAAATCTTATTTTACCTTTCTCGTCTCTGCCGTAGGCAATTTCGTCTATCCCCATGACCTTTACACTTTTCAGGGGGATCCTAGCGTATTTACGCTGCAAATGCCGTTTTTCAATTTCTTTGATTGTGTGCCACCTGACTTTGAAATAATCTGACAGTGCCGAAATAGTCATATCGCGGCGCAATTCGACAATCGTGCGTTCGAAAGCCTTTGTGAGCCTCGCTTTGGGATGCGAAAGGAAGGGCAGCTGCTCGGAAGTCTTCTTGCCGCAGGTGAAGCAATAGAGCTGGTGAACATCCAGCTCGAAAAATGTGGGCTTTTGACCATAGGGAAGCGCTTGGATTTTACGCCTTCTTGTCTGATAACGGCTCACATTGCGGCTGTTGCATTGCAGACACCGAAAATTTTTCCGTTTCAAGCGCTGAACTACGCATCCACCAGAAAAACTAAATGATTCGTGTTGAAATCCTTGGATACCCTGTGTATGGTATATAAGACTGGTTGACATGACGACCTCCTATGTTGTTTTAAGGATCAATTAACATAGCACGTCATGTGACCAGTCGCTTTTGTTTGTTCCCAAAACGAAAACTAGTTTTCGTTTTGGGAACTGTGGCATGATAAAGTTTTCCTTTCGAAGGAGTCAACTCGAAAACGGAATAAATAGTGAACGCGGTGCGCAGCACAAGTGAACGGCTTTATGCCGGATTTTGAGTTGACTCCTTCGAAAGGAAAGCTAGGCGACTGGAATTTTTTCCTTAAACCGTCGAAGAACCAGAAAACGACGTCCCCCCAAAAAAAACCAGGCCGGCCAATTCAAGGAGGCCTCGCCAGCCGAGAAGAAATTCAAGAGCCAGGAGAGCCGTCCGCCCCGTTCTGCCGATGCACAGCCGCCTCGACGCCGGGATAAATTCAAGGAGCAAAGCCCGCAAAAAAACAGCCGCCCCGGCAGCCCGAAAAGATACTTCTCCTAATTAGCATTTTTGCACACCAAATCACCGCAAGTTTTTGCTGCAAGCTTTCTGCTTTTTTAGCCAAATTTAACCAATAGGAGCCGCATATGCCAGTTTCAGAGTTAATCGAGCTGCTTGCCGACATGGTGCGCATAGACAGTAGAAATCTACATGACATGAGCTATCAGGGCGAGCGCCCGGCCAGCGAAGAAGCCATGGCGCAGTTCTGCGCGGAAAAAATGCGGCAGTTCGGCTTCTTGAAGACCGATTTCCAATACATCGCCGCAGAGCGCCCAAACCTGCTGGGCATATATATGCCCAATCCGGACTGGCCCTGCCTGGCCTTCGAGGCGCATCTGGACACGGTCGGGGTCGAAGGCATGAGCATAGCTCCCTTTGAGCCGACAATTAAAGACGGCAGGCTCTACGGTCGAGGCAGCTGTGACACCAAGGGCAGCCTGGCAAGCATGCTGATGGCCTGCCAAAAAATCATCAGCGCATAATTGCCGCTGAACCTACTTTTTCTGGCCAGCAGCCCCGAGGAGACCGGCTGCGAAGGCGCACACTACTGGGACCTTTCCGGCTATGACCTGCAAGGCCTTATCGTCGGCGAACCGACCAGTAATCTCCCAGTGACCGCGCACAAGGCGCATATTACCTGCCGCTATGTTATCCAGGGCAAGGCGGCGCACGGCTCGCGCCCCGAGGCCGGCGACAATGCCATCTTCAAGGCCGCCGCCTTTCTGCGCTTCCTGGAAGAAGAAATCATCCCGGAGCTCGCTAGTGCGCCACACGCAGGCTTTGACAACGGCAACACCTTGTCAATCGGACTTATAAACGGGGGCAACAAAGCCAATATCGTGGCTGACAAGTGTTCCATAACCTGCGATATAAGGATATTGCCGGGCGACGCGTTGGCCGAGCGCCTGCACGAGCACATCGCCCAAAGAGCCAGCGAAACACTGGGCTTCCCGGTACTCATCGACGAAGTACACTTCGCGCCTGGCATGCGCACTGCTGCGGAAGCGGCGCTGTTGAAGCACATTGAAAAGGCATACCAGGAACTGCAACTGCCTTTTGAACCAGGCAGCGTGGCATACTGTACGGACGCCGGCGTGCTGAGCGCCAAAGGACTACACTGCGTGGTATTAGGCCCAGGCAGCATACTTAATGCGCATGCCGCCGTCGAATATGTCGAACTGGCCCAGCTCGAACAAGCTGTGCAAATATATTACGAAATCGCCAAACAAATCAGCTTGGCAAAATAAACCCAGACTGAAAAATATAAGCTTTTTGGCTGAAATTCTAATTTTAGACGAAGACGACTTGCTGTGACTTGGTATCCAAAATCCTGCCGCCCCTCCTTTTCGACGGGGCTAAATTAGACCCCGTCCAAAAAACCCTTGAACCACTAAGGCATACGAAGGGGGAGGACACTAAGGGACACAAAGAGACACAAAGGCACACTAAGGGCTTATGCGGCGTCTGCCCGTTTTGGTTTGTTGGGAAAATGGAACCGGATAAAGCAGAAAGACTCGATGAAATCGCATAAAAACGCAAATTTCCTGCAGAAATTTCAATTTTTTCTTGGGAATCTATCCATTTGGTGCCCTGAAAGGGCAACCTATTAAAGCCCAGGGTAAGCGAGGC
>JAAZIY010000267.1 GCA_012800625.1 Lentisphaerota bacterium | reverse complement strand
CGTCTTTATGCGATTTAATCGAGTTTTTCTGCTTTTTCCGGCCCCCTTTTCCCAACAAACCAAAACGGGCAAGCGGCTTATGCGGCACCGCAGGTGCCGCATAAGCCCTTCGTGTACCTTCGTGTCCCTTCGTGTCCTCCCCCTTCGTGTGCCTTAGTGGCTCAAAGACTTTTTGGACGGGTCTAGCGCCAATAGGCTAGCTGCCGGCTTGTCCCAGGAACCCACATTCTTTTTGGACGAAGCTTAATATAACGTGAAATTAGCCAGGTTTGACAAAAATCAACTTTGTGTCACAACTTTGCCCGGTTGCTCCCGCAATTAAAAACATTGTAAGGGGCAGGCAGGGCGGCGCATTTCAGGCTATCACTGTGCAAATCAAGCGCCGTAATTGGTATTAGACGCTTTATATTAGTTTAGGTTTCAACATTCAGGGAGTTTATTATGTCCATCATAGATATGCACACGCATGTGCCTCCGGCCTCTCGCTGGCTTGAGTTTCGTCGGGAGATGCAGCGCCACAATATTACTTTGTCACTCTGCAGTTCTCTGGGTCTGGATGACTGGCCCCAGTTTCCTGATTCTGTTCAGCTGCGTCAGGCTAACGCGCAGGCGGCAGAATTTTGCGTTCATTCCGGCGGCATGCTTTTATGGCTGGCCTATATCAATCCGCTCAATGCCGACTGGCGCGCCGAGTTGGAGCTTTGTTTGGCGCAGGGTTGCCGCGGCATCAAGCTGTGGATTTCGCTGCGCCGGGAGAATTTTGCCTCTCTGTCGGCTGTGCATGCGGTTTTAGAGGCTGCCTTAGAGTTGAATTTGCCGGTTTTGATTCATACTTTTCATCGTAGCGACGCTTTGCTGCCCGGCGAGATCAGCCTGGCGGAGTTTGCCCAGTTGGCCTCGGAGTTTCCCGCTTTGCAAATGATAGGGGCACATGCCGGCTGCAACTGGCATCAGGCCATAGGGCTTTTAGACGGCCTGCCCAATGCCTATGTGGATATTAGCGGCGGCATGCCCGAGGCCGGCATGCTCGAAGCACTGCTGGCCGACCTGGGGGCGGAGCGTATCATGTTTGGCTCCGACGCCTTGGGTCGCAGTTTTGGCTCTCAGTTGGCCAAGGTGTTTTTTGCGCGTTGCACGCAGGAGGAGCGCGCGCTGGTATTGAAGCTTAATGCCCAACGCGTGTTTAATATTAGCGAGACGGAACTGAGCAGGGCCAGGCAGAGTGCCGCGAAGCTGCCCGCCCTGCCAAAACTTCCGCTCCCTGAACAGCAGGAGGATCACTTTATCTTTGCCGAGGACCTGCCTTTCAAGCGCGCTGCGCTAGAGGGTCTGGCCGCCTTGTCAGAGGCTTTGCAAAGTGCCGGTCTCAAACGCGCCTACTGCGTCAACGGCAATAGCGTATATAGTCTTGATACTATGCAGGAGACCCGTTTTTTTGCCGCCGCCGCTGCCAGTCTGCCTGACACTACGCCGCTGTTTCCCCTGGCCACGCTGCTGCCCGGCGCCTATAACTGGCGGGCACAGCTGCACCAGGCGCAGCAAGACTTTGGCGGTGGCTGGGTCTCGCCCTATCTGCATGCCTGGCGGCTGGACGACGAAAGGCAGGCGGAGTTTTTCGCCGCCTGCGCCGAGGCCGGCTTTCCACTCTGGATAAATCTGCGCCTACATGACTGGCGCTTCCGGCCTGCCGGAAGCGCTCCGCGGGCGGTGAGCCAAGCTGAGTTGCTGGGTTTCTTGGCGCAGGCTCCGCCCGGCGCCTATGTTTTTCAGGGTGCCAACAAGACTGAGGTCGAGGCGATTTTGTCGACTCAGCGTGAGGACCTGCGTTGCGAATGCAGCCGGCTGCTGGACGGCACCGGCCTGCTAGACGAGATGCTAGGCCGGTTTGACCCAGACAGGCTGCTTTTGGGCAGCGAGTATCCATTGCGCGAGCTGGGCTGCAATGCGTACTGTCTCAAAAAACAGACCGGCTTCTGAAACCGACCGGCCTGTTTTTTGAGGACTACAAAACGCTTAGGAACCATGAAAACTTAAATTGTCAAGTTGAGTTGTTTCTGGTCAGTATGTACAAGAAAAACCCGAATATACTGTATAGAAAGAAAGCGAATCTGCTCGGCAAAGTTTAATAATTTATTTTTTCGTGATTCCTTAGTACCGGTGCGCAACACT
>JAAZIY010000043.1 GCA_012800625.1 Lentisphaerota bacterium | reverse complement strand
TGCTGCCCAACCCCAAGCCGCAAGACCTAGTCAGCCTGCTGCCGCCAGTGCTGCGCCGCGAAAACCAGCCCGTAGTGGCACAAAGCCCCCCACAAGTTGAAGGCTTTACCCTGGAAGGCTGCGGCGAGCATGGAAAACGCACCCGGGCGACCCTTAAAATCCAGGAAGGCTGCGATTTTCACTGCAGCTACTGCATCGTGCCGCAAACTCGCGGACCGGCGCGTTCAAGACAGCTAGATGACCTGCTGCGCGAAGCAGAAATGCTCTTGCAGCGAGGCTATAGGGAGCTAGTAATCTCCGGAGTTAATATCGCCTGCTACGAAAACAAGGGAGCCGACCTGCCCGACCTGCTGGCCAGGCTGCTGCAGCTGGGCAAGGGATTCCGCCTGCGACTAGGCTCTACAGAACCCGGACCCTGCCTGCGTAAACTCGTGGACCTGATGGCTGAGCAAAGCCAAATATGCCGTTTCCTGCACCTGCCCCTGCAATACGGCGAAGACAGCATACTGCAGCGCATGGGAAGACATTACGACTGCCAAACTTACGAAAACAGCGTACGCTACGCCATAGAAAAATTACCGGGGCTTTGCCTGGGCAGCGACCTGATCCTGGGATTCCCAGGTGAAACAGATGAGAACTATGCCGCCTGCCTAGACTACGTGCGCAGCATACCCTTTGGCCTTCTGCATATCTTCCCATATTCACCGCGACAGGGTACCGCTGCCGCCAAAATGAAAAACAGGCCGCCAAGCCCAGTAGTCAAGGCCCGGGCCGCTGAAATGCGCAAAATCGCAGCACACAAAGAGAGAGAATTTGCCAAATCACAGATAGGAAAAAATTTACCGGTGCTTTTGGAAAAGTCTAGCCCTGGCGCACAAGGCTGGTCGGACAACTATTTGCAGATACGGCTGAAAGGTCCAGAAAAACTCGCGGTCAACACAATTGTCCAGGCAAGAGCCTGTCAATACCTGGGCAAACGCAGCCTGGGCGCCGAAATCCAGAGCGCTTGAAACATACTGTTCAGACCCCATCCAAAAAAGGTCATAACGCCGAAAGGCCGTTAGTGGCGCCCCTACAGGGCGCCGGATTTGGGGGGGCTTGTACCCAGGGTGGCGCTCGGCTCCTGCGGAGCCTCGCTTACCCTGGGCTTCATTAGGTTGCCCCTTTGGGGCACTAAATAGACTTAATCTCTGAGAAAAATTAGAATTGCTTCCAAAAACTATATTTTGTAGAAGAATTTTGCTTTGTGGGTAACCTGCCAGGGGCAATACTACTGGCAAAATCAGAATCATCAGATGAATTTTGCCGCAGAAACGAGTCGTTTTATCCCTTAGCACAATTTGTTACAAAATAGCGTATCTACTTGCGCCGTAGGCGCATAACCATGCTTAACCCCAGGCTTCAGCCTGGGGTGCAGACAGCCACCAAAACCGGCGCCTCGTAGAGGCGCTACTAGCCCCCCCCTTTTTTGGACGCGATCTAGATTCAAAACTCTCGGCGTTTTTATTGCTTTATGGCGCAAAGCATGATATATTAGGCAATCTGCTTATACACCTTTGTTCCTTTTCAATTATCATTAAAGAAAGTGCTGGTTGATTTTATGAGCCTAGACTGGTCGAATCTCGGTTTTGCCTATCAAGAAACAAACTGCCATATCCGTTACATTTGGAAAGACGGGGTTTGGAGCCAGGGCGAGCTGGTCGAATCGCCGTATATCAATCTGCACATCGCGGCCACCGCCTTGCATTATGGGCAGTCCGCCTTTGAAGGGCTGAAAGCCTTCCGGCACAAGGACGGCAAGATACAGGTTTTCCGCGCCGACATGAATGCCGCGCGCATCAATTCCTCGGCCAGGCAGATCATGATGGCCGAGCTGCCCGAGGAGCTGTTTCTCGATGCCGTGCGCCGGGTCATATTGGCCAACCAGGAGTTTGTGCCGCCCTACGGCAGCGGCGCCAGCCTTTATATACGCCCTCTGCTGTTTGGCTCCGGCCCGCAGATCGGGGTCAATCCCTCGCAGGAATACACTTTTATCGTGCTGGTCACCCCGGTTGGCGCATATTACAAGGGCGGTCTCACCCCCATGCGCGCCATCGTCTCCACCGACTATGACCGTGCCGCTCCGCATGGCACCGGGCATGTGAAGCTGGGCGGCAACTACGCCGCCAGCCTGCTGCCGCATCATCTTGCCAACCAGGCCGGCTTTCCCATGAGCCTCTACCTGGACCCGGTAGAGCACAAGTACATCGAGGAGTTTGGCACATCTAATTTCCTGGCCATTAGCAAGGACGGCAAGTACCTTACCAGCAAATCAAAATCGATACTGCCCA
Organism: Lentisphaerota bacterium; assembly: GCA_012800625.1. GTDB lineage: Bacteria > Verrucomicrobiota > Lentisphaeria > Oligosphaerales > Oligosphaeraceae > JAAZIY01. The sequence goes on along the minus strand of JAAZIY010000043.1, from coordinate 8,151 downwards.
GTATCACTAACGAAGGGCTGTGCCAGCTGGCCGCCCATCTGGGCATGCCGGTGGAAAGACGCTGCATTGAATTTGCCGAAATCGAGAACTTCGCCGAGGTCGCCGCCTGCGGCACCGCTGTGGTCATCACCCCGGTGAACGAGATCGTACACGGCGAGCGGGTTTACAAGATAGGGCCTGCCGAAGGTGCCGGACCTATGCTGCAAAAGCTCTACAACCACTACACCGCCATCCAATGGGGTGAACAGGAAGACCAGTTTGGCTGGCTTAGCGCCGTGACAGAATAAAGCCGCAGTAAAAAAGAAAGCCCCAGGCGCCGCATAAGCCCTTAGTGTGCCTTCGTGTCCCTTCGTGCCTCTTCGCGTCCTCCCCCCTTCGTGTGCCTTAGAGGCTCAAGGGCTTTTTGGACGCGTTCTAACTAGGCGCAGCCATAACCTAACCGCTGACTCCCATACCAATAATTCGACTGCCCGGAACGTTTTCCTGTTGTCTGGGTGCAGTCAAACCCGGAGGACCCAGTGCCTGCAAAACCAATCAGCATCGCGCAAAATGAAATCGCTCTCGAGCAACAGCTTCAAGACTACGACCAGGCCAATGACCGCCAGCTCATGAAGCTTATGATCGCCGGCGACACCAAGGCCTTCGAGGCTATCTTCTACCGCTACGAAACACGCCTGGTAGCCTTCGCCTGCAAATACATGAACTCGCCAGACCTGGCCAAAGATGTATGCCAGGAGGTTTTCCTGAAACTCATCGCAAAACCGCCTTCAACCCTGGTGTATGACAACCTCGGCCCATGGCTCTTTAAAGTGACCAGAAACCTGGCCATAGACAAACAAAGAAGAAGAAAATTCGAGGTCACCGGCGACGAACTGAATTTCTGCGAAGTGCGCGAAGACCGCACACCGCTGAAAACCCTGAGCGCCCAAAATGACGCCAAGCTAATACGCAAGCTGGTCAACCAACTGCCCCGCGACTTGAGAGATGTGGTCGAACTGAGAATAGACGGCGAAGTGCCCTTTAAAGAAATTGCCCAAATACTGGACATTCCACAGGGGACCGCGCTGTGGCGCATGCATAGGGCAGTGGGAATTTTGCGCCAGCAATGGAGAGAATATGAGTCAGCAGCTTTGTGAACGCTTTAGAGAGCAAGCCATGCGCCAGGGTATGCAGGGAGCAGCAGCCCAGCTCTGGCGCAAACACAGCAAAACTTGCCTGGCCTGCAAAAGCGAAATATATATTTTGGAAACGTTGTGCCGCGAGAGCCAGGACAGCCGCCAGCATATCTCAGCGGCAGCCTATGGCAACCTGCTCAATACGGTCAATCAGCTTTACGGAACGAGAAAGCAAGCAGCTTGGACAAGCCGGCTGTGGAGCTTCTCGCGCAAAGCCCTGGCTCTGGCAGCAATGCTCATCATGATGTTCAAAATCGCCGCACCCATGCATAAAATGAGCAGCGAAGAGCAAGGCAAAGCAGAACAAAGCAGAAGCCCTAGTGCCGAAGAAATATTCAGCGACAGCTTCCAGACCGGCGCCGACCAGGGACTAGTCATCGCCGCACAAAAAAATGACGAGGCCAGCGCTGAAATACAATGCCTGCCGCTGAAAAATGTATTTGAAGACATTTCCGGCAACCGACTGGAACTCGAGCTGCAAAAATTGCGCGGCTCGGTTTCCGAGCGGATTAACTTATACGGCGAGCTGTTAGACTTAGAGCTGGAAGGCAAGCTCTGAGCTGGCCAGTTTTGGGACGCCAAGTCGCACTGGCCTGGCATTTTCTTCCTTCTGCCCTGGGCTTCTTATTCGTTCAAGAAGTCATCCCAGAAGAGAAAATAGTTGATTTGGTCGATCCTAGTACGCGTATTGCCGAGCACATCGCCGCGCTTGGCAAAGTCCTGCGCCAGTCTTCGGGCCTTTTTTTCATTGCCGGCTTTTTCGGCGGCCTCGATTTGGGCATCCACCTTGGCCTTTTCGGCGAGCACCTGCTCCAGCTGCCGGTCCAAGGGGCGTCGCAGCTTGCGCGCCTCGCGTACCATGTCTCTTTTGATTCTATACACCGACTTGTCTAGTTTTTCAATCTCTCTGCGGTTTTTGCGCTCCTGCTTGGGGTCGTCGTTCAGTTCCAGCGCGTGTTTTTTCCGTATCTGTATACCCAGCTCATCGTATGAGGCTGCCAACTCCTTGTGGCGTTTGCGCGCCTGCTCCAAATACTGCCCTACCAGCTTAGGGCGCTTGTCGGGCATCTCCAGTTTCTTGAAAAGCTCTTCCTCCCGGTTATCCTGCTTGCCCAGCAGAGGGCCTTGAGCCGCATTGTCTTGCTGAGCCACAAGAGGGCTGGCCAAAGCCAGCAGCAAAGTTACGGCAAAAACAAAACGTATAGGGTTGAATGGGGATCGCATCTTTAACCTCCAGTAAATAATAAAAACCACAAAACACTATATAAATGTAGCCAGTCACGGCGCTTTGTCAAGCAAATTTGCGAAAACCTGCTACTCAATTTCTTGCTGAAATTTCAATTTTAGACGAAGACGACTTGGTGTGCCTTAGTGTAGCTTTGTGTGTCTTAGCGTCCAATAACCCAATTTGTTTTCAGGCTTTTCCATGACCGGCCTTACCCCCCATAAGCAAGCTTGCAAAGTCGTCTTGAAATATGCCTTGCGCATTTCATCTCTAGTTTTCATAGGTTCGATTATGTCTCTTAGCATTCTGGCCAGCTTTGCTGAAAAAATAATTTTCCAGCCACCGCACTGGCATGGCATGCCGGAGCAGCCATTTTTTCTGGACTCCGGCTCTGAACGCATCGCCTGCCTTTATTACCAGGGCACTGAGCCTTATGTCATTTTATATAGTCACGGCAACGCTGAAGACCTTAGCAGCGTACGCCATAAACTACAGGCCTACCGGGAGCAGGGCTACTCGGTCATCGGCTATGACTATCAGGGCTACGGAGCATCCAGCGGCAAGCCCAGTGTGGCCGGAGCCTGCCGTAACATAGAAGCGGTGTATAAATATCTGCTGGAGGTAAAAAAGCTGGAGCCGCGGCACATACTCCTAGTGAGCTATTCGGTGGGTAGCGGGCCTACCTGTTGGCTGGCCGGCAAATATCCCATAGGCGGCCTCATCCTTGAAGCACCATTTGCCAGTGCCTTTCAAGCAGTGCTGCCCTTCGCAGGCTTCCCCGGTGACCGCTTCCTCAATCAGGAGCATATACAAAAATGCCAGGCACCCTTGCTCATTATTCACGGCACCAGAGACCGCATAGTACCGGTGCGCAACGGCAAAAAGTTGTATCGCCTGGCAACGAGCCGAAAAAAACTCGTCCTGGTGCCAAAAGCGGGACACTATGACTATGCCGAACGCCTGGGGCAGCAGCGCTATTGGCAATATTACCGGGAATTCACGCAGCAGCTAAAGTAAACCCGGCCTAAAGTCAATTTTGTGAAAACTTAGTGTGTCTTAGTGTTCAAATTCCCACCGCCAGTTCTCAGCATCCTAGAGTTTTCCTTTGTCCGGGTCCTTTTCCAGCTTCATATAGCGCGGGTCTAGCAGATGCGCCAGTCTGAGATCACTCATGGAATGCAACATGGCGCCGCGCAGGTTGGGGAATTGCTCTTCAAGCTGTTCCAGAAGTCTTTCAAGATAGGCGCGATCACCTTTCTTTTGCAGAGCTTCCTCGTAGGGACATGACTTTATCGGTGGAAATAAAAACGGCTTGGCAGCGGCATGCAGCTCTGCCTTGCTTAGCAGGCACAAAGGCCTGAGCAGGCGTTTGCTCGAGTTGTCCGCGGCGACATTAGGCCCCATGGTTTTCAGTCCGCCGCCGCGAAAAAGAGACATCAGCAAGCTGCAACACAGATCGTCAAGATGATGCCCCAGCACAATTTTATTGCAGCCTAACTGGTCTGCCAGCTGATGCAGCTGCCCGCGCCGCAAACGCGAGCAGAGCGAACAGGGGCGTTGCTCGGCATTTTTTTCCTTGAGCAATGCCGCGCCGTCTATACACTGCCAATGCAGCTGCCAGCCTTGCGCCAGGGCATATTGGCGCAAGGCGGCGCGATTCACGCTGGTAAAAGACAAATCGATGAAGGCTGGCAGCAGCTCAAAATGGAAAGGGGCACGCTTCTGCAGCCTTGTCATAATATGCATAAGCAGCAAGCTGTCTTCACCGCCACTAATACCCAGAAGCAAGCGGTCTCCGGCAGCAAGCATATCATATTTTTTGCTGGCCTGCGCGGCAAGCTTGCAGGCCTTGCGAAATGGCCGGCTGTTAAATGGAGTTGTTTCACTCAAGTTGCTTGCTGGTCCTTCTACAATTCCAAGACTTCGAATAATCTGTTTTTATCTCAACAAAACAGAAACACGCAATAAAATAGTATGAAAAGCGCAAATTCCCTGCTAAAATTCTAATTTCAGACGAAGACTACTTGGTGTGTCTTCGTGTGTCTTCGTGTGCCTTCGTGTGCCTTACCGCTCGAGGGCAGGCAATATGCACTCATTTTCCTGCAATTGCCGATAGCACCAAAGCCAGAGTTGTTGCCAGTTTTCCTCCTGTAATACCGGCATGTCGCCGCCAGCCGCCATTTCAAGCAACACGGTGCACTGTGTCAGCTCCTGCGCACTGAGTGCCTTCACATCGAGCAGCCCGGCCTCCAGAAGAAAAGTCAGGCAAACCCCAGTGAGCACCGCCGCTGGGCTTTGGACTTTTGCGCTCAGGCGCTGCAAGGCCACCTGCATGGCGCAGAAATATTGTGGCTGCGCCAGTTCCGGCATAGTGTTGGCCAAGGAAAATTTCGCCAGCCAACAGGCACATTGAAAGCGCCTGTAGTCCTGGCTTAGCCGCGAATGCTCGGCCAGACATTCTGCCGCTTCACTGTAAAAAAGCTCGCCCTTGCCGCGCTTGTAGTTAATGCGCAGAAGGCGAAATAAATCAAAAACAGGAAAGCTGTCCTTTCCCTTGCCCGAGGGCAGGCGGACGAAAAAACCCATCTGCCCTAGTTGTGGAGTGATGCCGCTCACGATGATGCTGCCGCCTTGATAAGGCACCGAGCGCAGCAGCAAAAAAAGCGTTTCGCCGCATCTGTCATCAGTATGGGCACCCGCTTCAGTCATGCAGCTGCCAGCTAAATGCTTCTCGCAGCAGGCTGGCGGCAAACTGCGCATCGCAGCAGGCATTTTGCAGCAGCCCCAGGCTATACTCGAGATCCTTGACGGAGATGCACTCTTCCGGACTGTGGTTGCCCTCCGAGGCGATAAGCAGCGGCAAAACCAGAGCCGGAGAACCGGCGGCGGGAAAAGCCCTGGCATCCGTGCCGCTGAAATTATAGACCTCGTATTGCAGGGGCAGCTCGTATTTCTCGCAAAGGCCCAGCAGCGTATTTTTAACCTTGTTAGAGAGCAGCACCGTGCGGTCGCTCAAAGTGAGCACCGGGCCATGCCCCAGCCTGACCCCCTGCTCTTTGCTCGCATAGGTGGCGTCAAGGCAGATAACCAGGTCGGCCTGCATTTGTGCCGCTAAAACAGCGGCGCCAAAACCAGTGAATTCCTCCGCAGAGCTAAGCGCCAGGCTCACCTGGCAGGCGCAGTCCGCAAGCCCCAGCCTGGAAAACAGCTCGCAAAGCAAAAAACAGCCTGCCCGGTTGTCAAAAAAAGGCGCCTTGAGCAAATCCGCCTCCTGTTTGAAGCTCGGCGCAAATGCCACTCGCATGCCTTGCTGCACCTCGATTCCTTCAGGGATCTTGAAGCAATAGTAGTCGGCCATCAAGCCTATGTTTTCCTCATCAATGGCGGCCTCGAGAGTGACAGCCACTTTGCCAGCGCTGGTTTTCAGCATGGCCGCAGTCTTTTTAGTCGGAACCTGCGCGGCTCCCAGGGCAATAACCTTGGCAATCTGCTCACTGACTGATTGCACCACGAAGCCAGGCGAATCGGCATGGGCGCAAATCAACAGGCGCGGACGCTGCTCTGACTGACTGCCGCACTGCTCCACCACATAGGCATAGCGCCCAAAAGCGCGCGCCTGCCAGCCAGGTCCCTGGCAGTGACGGGCAAACAGAGCCATCACCTCATCCTCTTCGCCCGGCGTGGCATGACAGAAAACCAACTCGCGTAAAAGAGCTAAATTCATGGGAAGCCATTAAGCATAAGTGAAAATAAAAGCGAGCCGACACGCGGGCATAAAGCAGCCCCCGTCCAAAAAACTCTTGAACCACGTAACACTAATAGGGAGGCTGATTAAGCATGGCATCGGCTTCAAAAAAAAAATTCACGCAGCAGGCCCAGCGTAGCCAGGAGCGCAATAATGAGAGCCAGGGTCAGCAGGCGGCCTCTTGACTGCCTAGTGCTGTCACCGCCGCCATGCTGACGCAAGGTTTTCCTTTCAAGCTGCCTGGCGCGGTTGTCCAGCAGCTTGCCCATCTCCACCCGCAGACGGCGTTTCTGCTCCGCGCTGCCATGTTTTTTATCCCCGGCCATAAATCTGTTTTGTTTTTGTGCAGCTCCTGTAAAACAGGCAAAGAGGCTAGGCAATAGCTGAGCCAGTCTGGAAGCTAAGCGCCAGGACTAGCTCTGCCTTCGCGCCTTTTTTGTCCAAAATCCAGCCTCTCTGTCTTTTTTGCCAAGGTCTATTGTATAATGCCGCCGCCCTCGTTGAGAAATATACCCTTCAGGTTCATGCGCAACGCCTGCGGATTGTCCGAAAGCGAGAGGGCGGTCTCTTCTGAGATAGTACCCTCGTTGACGCGCTTTAGCAGGTCCATGTTGAAAGACATCATGCCGTCTTCCCCGCCGCCTTCGATGGCTTGGGCAAGACGGTCCAGCCTGCCGTCAAAAATCAGCTTGCGCACAATAGGGGTATTGATCAAGATTTCGGTAATGGGCACCACCCCTTTTCCTATGGCCCTGGGAGCGAGTCGCTGACAGATGCTGGCGCGCATGATGCCCGCCATGCTGCGCCTGATGGTTTCCCGCTCTTCCATGGGAAACATATCCAGGATGCGGGTGATGCTTTGCGCTGCGTCTCGGGTATGCAGCGTAGTGATGACCAAGTGCCCGGTCTCAGCGGCAGCCAGCGCCGTCTCAAAAGTCTTGCGGCTGCGCATCTCGCCAATGACAATAATGTCGGGGTCCTGACGCAAGGCATGTATCAGAGCCGAGTCGAAGCTTTCTGCGTCCAAACCAACTTCTCTTTGTTCAAAAAACGAGCGTTTGTCGCTAAAGGTGTACTCGATGGGGTCCTCAATGGTGATGATATGTCTCTTCAGCGTAGTGTTGATATGGTCCAGCATGGCAGCCATAGTGGTTGACTTGCCGCTGCCAGTAGTACCAGTGACAAAGATAACCCCGCTGCGCGACTCAGCGATTTTTTTCAAAATCGCCGGCAGGTTGACCTCTTCCAGGGTGGGCGCGGTTCCTTTGACATAGCGCATGGACAGCCCGCGCTTGCCCCGTTCCTTGTGCAGGTTCACCCTGAAACGCCCCACGCCGGGTTCTTCCCAGGCAAAGTCCAGGTCTCCGCTTTCAAGAAAACGCTCTATTTGTCCTGGAGGCACGATTTGCTCAAGGCATTGGTCCATGATCTGGCTGTTGACCTCATATTCAACCTCCACCAAGGCCCCATCTATACGCAACAGGGCGTTTTTGTCCTTGCGTACGTGCACATCGGAGGCCTGGTTTTCAACCGCGGTGTTGAGTAGATCATGTATGATAGACTGCATGTAATAAATCCTCTTCTATAAGCTGAATCAAGACAATACTAAAATGTATGTCTTTTTCATCGAAAAACAAGCCGAAACACAAAAACTAGCCAGACCAAAAAAATAGCCGCAGGCTAGGAATGATGTATCGGACGAAGCGGACGAAGCGGACGAAGCGGACGCATCGCCCGCATTCAGAATTTTTCCAAAAGGGGTTATGGCAACTACAAAAACCGGCGCCTCGTGGAGACGCAACAATGGCTCTGAACAATTGTGATTTATCTGCTTGTTTTGCTTGTTTTCGTGTTTGTTTGTATTATTTTGTGGTTTAAGCCTTTTTTGACGGCAGTTTCTGTTTTTTTAATTCGATGCAGGAGAAGCTATGAGTTTTAAAGTTGCAGTGATCGGCTTACGCATGGGACATGCCTGGGCTTTGGCGGCAAATGATATGCCGGAGACT
>JAAZIY010000042.1 GCA_012800625.1 Lentisphaerota bacterium | reverse complement strand
GGGGTTGGGCAGCAACAGGTCCAATTCAGGGCATTGCCGCCAGCGTTCAGACTCCGCATTGGCATCGCAACCCAGCAACACAATATAGGCCTGCGGGGCAAAACGGCGGGCGGACTGTAAAAGCTGCCGCGTTTTACTCGAGGCCACCGCGGTTACCGTACAGGAGTTGATGAGCAGCAAGTCGGCGGCCTGCCCCCAGGGCAGGGCGCTGAAGCCATGCTGTTCGAGATTGCCGGCCAACAGGGCGGAATCGGCCTGGTTGAGGCGGCAGCCTAGTGTGAATATGCTATAGGTGGGCATGGCGGTGCAGCAAGGAGCTGACAGGATGGGAGACACGAAGAGACACGAAGAGACACGAAGAGACACGAAGAGACACAAACAATCCTCGTCTAGCATAAAGCCTATGTTAGTCGCTGTCGATGAGGTCTGCGATTCGGTCGCTCTGCTCTTGTAGTTGCTTTTGGAAATTTCTGTATAGCATGATATTTTGCTCGGACTGCTCTGGTTGTTTTTCCAGCCATTGGCTAAGCTGTTCGCTTAGCTCCTGCATTTCTTTTTTTGCCTTTTGATACTCGGCTTGTTTTTCGGCTGGCAAGCGGGCCACTATGCTGTCAACGATGGCTTTTTCGGTTTTCTCGCTCATGTCGATAATGCCCTGTTGCAGCTTGCGCATATTCTCTTCATGTTCCTTGGCCATGTCGCTTAGCTTCTTGCTGTCCTGCTGCACCTTGTCGTACATGGCCTGCACTTCCTGGCGCTCGGCCTCGGGCAGGGCGGCAATCATTTGTTGCACTACCGTTTTGCGGCGACGGTTGATGGCTCTCAGGTTGCGTTGCACGGTGAGCACCGAGTTGTCCTCGCGCATCTCTACTTGCCCCAGCAGGCTGCCGTCATGCTCCAGAACCAGGAGCGTGGGAAAGGCTTCCACTTGGAACTGCTCGCGCAACTCGTTGTTCTGCGCCATCAGCTTTTCGTTGGTAAGCTCCTGGTTGCGGGGGAAATCCAGGTGCACGAGGATGAATTTGTCGGCGACCCAGTCCTGCCATTCTTGCTGTGAGAACACGTCGCGCACTAGCAGCTTGCAGTAGCGGCACCAGTCCGAACCGGTAAAGTTGAGTATGAGCGGAAGCTGTTCCTGCTCGGCCAGCTTCAGCGCCGCCTGGTAATCACTGGTCCAAACGCCTGGCTGGGCACCCTCATGCGCTATGGGATAATTAATCTCTAAGGCAGCAAGATCAGCGGAAAGAGCGGGCAGGCCGCTCGAGGCGGGCGAGGCCGAGGACGCCTTGGCGGCAGGCTTGGAATCGCAGGACTGGAAAAGCAGGGCGAGAAAAAGCAGTAGGCAAAATGGGAGCGCTTTGAACATACTTGGAATTCCTTTACTATGTGCGATGCATGGCTAGAACCCGTCAAAAAATGCTGGCAGAAATTTGGACACTAAGACACACTAAGTCACACGAGGCAGTTCGAACGCAGTTGCGGTATTGCTTAGCCTGTCGGGTCTTAGCGCTTAGGACTTGCTCTATACTATAACGCAAATTGTCTTTTGAGCCTGATGCTATGGGGGTACAAATCAGTGGCTTATTTGCCGTTAGGTTTTGCTTTGGAACCCCGGCCCGATTTGTCCTGTCCAAACAGCAAGCATATAAATTGGTGTAATTTAGAGATTTTACAAGTTGTCTGGAGGAGTATAGATGCCTAGATACCTTAGCCATGTTTTCGTTGTTTGTCTGCTTCCCTTTTTTCTTTTCGCGGCTGAGCACTTCAACATTGAGGCCAGTTTATCGGCCAGTCCTGCTTCGGCGCGGCATGGCAAGTTACGCCTTAGGCTGGATATACCTGCCGAGGCTTATTTGTATGAGGCGCAGATGCACTTGAGCCTGCCTGACGGCGTAGTGGCCAGGCGAGACGGCGGCATGCGCGCAGTGCTGGAGTCCGAAGAGGAGGGCATGGTCTATAAACAAAGCGGCGATATTGAATATCAGCTTGAAGGCATAGTCTTCCCCCTGCAAATCGTGCTCAGCTACCAGGGTTGCGTGAAAGGCATGTGCTACTTGCCGGAACAAAAAAGCTTTAGCTTTACCGGTTTTGGCGAGGCCGCATTACCGGGAATGGCCGGCATCGAATATAAGCTGGCCGACGCCGACAGCGAGCAGCTGGGCGCCTGGCGCAAATACAGCGCCGGAATTAGACTGCTGGGCAGCAACAGCGGCTATATAAACGCCAAGGAATTTAGCGCCTGGCTGGAGGCGGCCAAAGCCGGAAAGGCAGCCAAGGCGGAGGAAAACCTGCTGGCCGGCGTCTTCGCACGCTATGGCCTGCTGCTGGCAGCCCTGCTTATTATTCCCCTGGGACTGATGCTGAACCTGACCCCATGCATACTGCCCATGATACCAATCAACCTAAGCATTATCGGTGCCGGCAGCGCCGGCGGCCAGGGACGCGCGCGCGGCCTGCTCTTGGGGGGGCTTTACGGCTCGGCCATGGCTCTGGTATATGGGCTGCTTGGCTTGCTTGTGGTCTTGACTGGCAGCCGTTTTGGCGCCATCAATTCCTCCGCCTGGTTCAATTTGATTGTGGCCGCCGTCTTTGTCTTCCTGGCATTATCCATGTTTGACGTCTTTTTGCTGGATTTTTCACGTTTCCGCGGCTCCGGCGGCAAGTCTGACAATCCCTGGCTGGCGGCATTACTACTCGGTGCGATTTCAGCCCTCTTGGCCGGCGCCTGTGTTGCGCCGGTGCTTATCTGGGTACTGCTTTTGGCCACCGACCTTTATGCCAAAGGCAACTTTGTCGGTCTTTTCCTGCCATTGTTGCTAGGCCTGGGCATGGCCTTGCCCTGGCCTATTTTGGGCGCCGGTCTTTCCAGACTGCCCAAACCCGGAGCCTGGATGGAGCGGGTCAAACAGGTCATGGGACTGCTTATTATGCTTTTTGCCCTGTATTATGCCTATATGGCTTTCAGCCTCTTCAAAATGCAGTCCGGCCCGCAGGCCGCTAGCCAAAGTCTGGACGGCTGGCATGGCGATTTGATCGAGGCGCTGCAAGTAGCAAAAGTCGAAGAGAAGCCGCTGCTGGTATATTTCTGGGGAGTGACTTGTAAAAGCTGTACGGCGATGAAAAAAACGACGTTTCAGGACCCCGGGGTAAGAGCGCAACTGGAAGACTTTGTGCCGGTGCAATTTCTGGCGGATGACAGCAAAGACCCCCTGGTGGCCGCACTGCTCAAGCAATACCAGATCATGGGAATGCCCAGCTATGTGGTGCTGGCCTACTGAGAATTGCACACTAAGGTAGACCGCGACCAAAAAGTCTTTGAGCCACTAAGGCACACGAAGGGGGGAGGACACGAAGAGACACAAAGGCACACGAAGGCACACTAAGGCGCGGCTTGGGCTTGGGCTTGTGCAATGGTTTCGGCCAGTTTTTCGGCGGCCATGATGCATCTTGCGCTGGGCAGCGCCATGAAATCATCGGTCAATATATATATGTTTTTATTTTGATAGGCCTTCAATTCTGGCAGGCGCCGCCAGTCATCCTTGGCGTTTTGCAGGGCAGCAGGCTCTTTGGCCGCCAGCTCCGGCGCGATTTCGATGATTATATCGGGATTAAGCAGCAGTATGCTTTCCGGCCCCAGGCTGGGATACTCCAGCTTCATGTCGGCGGGCAGCAATTTTGCTCCTATGGCTTGCAGCATCTCGCTGTAAAAACCGTCATTGCCGGCCACGCTGATGTTCTTCAGAGTGCCCAAGCCCCTTTCGCGCCAGACCACCAGCAGCACGCCGGGGCTGGAAATATTGACAGGGCGGGAGCTTTGCAGCCTGGCAAAGCGCTGCCGCATATTGGTCAACAAGCTTTGGGCTTGTTCCTGCTGCTCGAAGCTCTGCCCTAGTAGCTCTATGCTTTCATAGATGTCAGCCAGCTTGTTGCCCGGCATCAACAGTGGCCGCAAACCCAGGCGACGCAGCTGCTCGGCAAGTGCAGCCTGCTTGGCGTAGAGCAGGACATAGTCGGGCTGTAAACGCAGGATGGCCTCCAGATTGGGGTCCAAAAGCGCCCCCACCCTGGGCAGACTATTGACCTCTGGCGGATACTGGCAATAATTGCTCACCGCCAACACCTGCTCGCCTAGACCCAAGGCGTAAAGAAGCTCGGTGTGGGCCGGAGCCAGAGAAATAATTCTCGCTGGCTTGGCGGTGCCAGATGCTTGAGCGCCAGAATCAGGCAGAGACCCAGGCTTTTTGCAGGACTGGCAGAGAAAGACTGTCAATGCGAAAAAACCGGCCAGCAAGAGACCCGCATTGCTGCTTGAATTTTTGCAGTTCATGGCTTGCAGTGCACTGGATTTTAGACGCGAGGGCAGACGAAGTGGTCTATTTAATCAGGAATATTTTTTGCGCGTCCTCTTTGCCGCCGCCAAACCAGCCTAGCTTGTAGCCGCTCTTCAGGTCGGCGCTGCTAATGCCGCTGTAGCCGGAATGCGTGTAGCTCAAAGCTTCGAGGCTGACATGACCGTCAACCCGGCAGGCATTGGTTCTGCCGCCATGCCTGAAATGCATATCCGGAGAGGCGTCACCCCAGACCGTGTAAGGCGCGCTGATGGAGTAGACCTCGACGATCTGGCTTGGGCTGCTGAATTGCGCCGAATCGGCAAAGGCGATGGTTCTGGAGGCCTGGCGCACCTGGGTGACGCGGTTGTGACTGGTCCAGCAAGAGCTTAATTCGTTGCCGTTATAACCGTAGCCGCCGCAGCCCAGGTTGTTTCCGTAGGGACTGTCGTCCTTGGCATACTTGTGCATGAGCGGGCATTGCTTGATGCGCTTGTCGCGGGTAAGATAGTCAGCCAGACCGCCTTCGGGTTTGAATGCCTCAGTGTCGCTGCTGCGCGTGCCGCACCAGGCGCGCAGGTTGGCCTCGTCAGCCAAAGGAACCATGTAATCGTCGTTTTCAGAGCAATAAATGGTGAAGGCCAAACCCAGCTGCCGAAGATTGCCGGCGCACACTATGCTCAGGGCACGCTCGCGAGCCTTGCTCAAAGCCGGCAAAAGCATGGCCGCTAAAATGGCGATAATCGCGATGACGACCAGCAATTCAATGAGGGTAAAATACTTGGAGCCGCGCTCTAAGCGCAATGATGGCGTCTGCATAAGTGCTTCCTTGTGTTTCGCGCACAAATACGCTGTTGAACAAGTACAAATTACGGGCTCTGACTCATGGCTAATAATGCCATTCACAGTTGCGCGACAGCCCCCGGATTGCACGGGGTTCACCGTAAAAACAGTTGAACTTGTGAAGAAAATAATATAAAGCGCCGGAGCTGCTTTGCAAGGTGTTTTGAGGATAAGTTTTTTGAGAAAAAATATATAGGGCGAGTTCTCTACAGCAAAGGGAGAACAGGAAGACACAAGAAGACACAGGAAGACACGGGAAGACACACTAGGGCATAGAAGGACAGAAGATTTTTTTCTGAAACGTAGTCCATGTTCCTAGGAGAACTTGTTTTTTCTGTAGTTGGCATTACAATAATTGAATTACTTTTCTAGTTCCTTTCGCTACGTTCACAGTACACTCAATTCAGGAGACTCAGATGTCCAGCGCGGTATTAAAAGTCGGCTTTATCGGTTGTGGCGGCATTGCAGGCTATCACTTCAATCATTACACTGAAAAATTGGCGGAGGCACGCATCACTGCGGTCTGCGACTTGATTGATGAGCGTGCCGCGGCAGCGGCTAAGCGTTTTTCAGCGACCGCCTACAAGGACTATCGCGAGATGCTTAACCGCGAAGAGCTTGACGCGGTCTATATCTGTGTGGAGCCTTGCGCCCACGACGGCATGGAGCTGATGGCCATCGAGAAGGGCTGCCATCTTTTTGTGGAGAAGCCGGTCGCCTTGGACCTGGCCTATGCGCAAAAAGTTGAAAAAGCCTTGAATGACAAGGGCTTGATTAATGCCGCAGGCTTTCAAGACCGTTACATTGATTTCGTCCCCACCATGCAAAATTGGGTGAACACCAACGAGGTGGGCTTTTTCACCGGCTGGTGGGTGGGCGGCATGCCCGGAGTCTGGTGGTGGCGCAACCGCAAGACCTCCGGCGGCCAGGCCGTGGAGCAGACCATACATATTTTTGATATGTGCCGCAACCTGTTTGGCGAAGTGGCCGAGGTGCAGGCCTTTGGGCGCCGCGGATTGATGTGCGGTATTGAAAACTATGACACCGAAGACGCCTCCGCCGTCAATTTGAAATTTGAAAGCGGCTTGATTGGCACCATATACAGCGGCTGCTTTGTGCAAGGCCCTGGCTCCAAGTGCGGCATAGAGGCCTTTGCCAAGACGAGTCACCTTGAATATGTGGAGCGTGTCAGTCTGAGCATCAAGGAAGAAAACCGCGATGTCTTCTGCAAGGTAGGCAACGACTACGGCATGGAAGGTGAGCTTGCCTTTATTGACGCCATACTTGATGATGACCAAGGGCAGATTCTTTCTAGCTATAGCGAGGCAGTGAAGAGCCTGGAGCTTACCCTGGCGGCTAACCGCTCGCTGGACAATGGTGGCGAACTGGT
>JAAZIY010000266.1 GCA_012800625.1 Lentisphaerota bacterium | reverse complement strand
TGGGCTTTAATAGGTTGCCCTTTCAGGGCACCAAATGGACAGATTCCCAAGAAAAAATTGAAATTTCTGCAGGAAATTTGCGTTTTTATGCGATTTCATCGAGTTTTTCTGCTTTATCCGGCTCCATTTTCCCAACAAACCAAAACGGGCAGACGCCGCATAAGCCCTTAGTGTGCCTTCGTGTCTCTTCGTGTCCCTTAGTGTCCAAATTCCTGGCAGGCACCCTTTTTGGACGGGGTCTACATTAAAACGGCCTGCCTAACTATAAGCGCCTAAGCCCCAAAAGCAACTATAGAGACAAAAATCGGCGTATGCCGGTTGTGCGAAAAGCCGGTTTTGGTGGACAAACAAAAAAAGCCGTTTAACTCATTAGAGTTAAACGGCTTGATAGTGGCTGCCCGACCTGGATTTGAACCAAGACAAACTGAACCAGAACCAGTTGTGCTACCATTACACCATCGGGCAAAAACGTCATAGACTTAACATAGTGCGGCTAGCAAAATTGTCAAACCAAAGGCTGCAAATAATACAAGGTCGCCTCCTTGTTCAATTAGTTTCCGGCCAGCAGCTGTGGCACTATGTGCATGGCGTCTTCGACAAAGTCTGCCATGCGCTCGTAGTCTATGGTATCCAGGCGGTCATATTCGGTGTGAAAGAGCCTGAACGGGTCTTCTTCGCCGTACCACAGGGTGGGTATGCCGGCCTGGTCGAAGGGGCGCGTATCGCCGCCCAGGTTGACCGGGGCGAAGGGGATTTTGTAGGGTTTGAGCTTGGGCAGTTTATCCGCTCTGCCAATATAAAGTTGGGGCATGGCTATTTTGCCGCCGGCATGGTCAAAGTTGACAAACCAGCGCAGGTCGGCCTCCTGGTTTCTTTTGCAGTAGTCGCCGCTGCCCAGCTGTATGCCGTCCAGGCAGTATTCTTCTCCGGAGAATGCCGCGAAATCCAGCTCGAGATCGGTTTTAAGCTCTGCCATCAGGGCTGCGACTTCCAGCAGTATGGCGGTGCCGCTGGCATTGTCCAGGGCGCCCTGGGTTAGTGGCGCGGTATCATAATGCGCGCCGAAAACCCCTTTTCCGGTGCCTGGCTTGCCTGGCAGGCTTGCCACTATATTGCATGACTGATGATTGAACAGTCGCGATTTGATATGCAGGCGGTAGTGCTCCTGCTTGCGCGCGGCCAGGTAAAGGGCGCCCTCCTGAGCAACCGCCGCCGCGCCGAGATGGCGCAAACCGGGCGAACGCTGTATCTTGCTGCTGGGCGCCATAGCGCCGTGAGTAAGGCTGTCACTGATGAAAATGGCGCCTGCCGCGCCAAGCGCGTCGAGATGCTCCGCGATCTGATTGCGCCCGGCTATGTCGCCGCCCTCAGACCAGCTCTCGATAAAGCAAAGCCGGCCTTGCACGCCAAGCTGTTCCAGTCTGCCCAGCTCCCCGGCTCGCAGCCAGAGCAGCTCTCCCTCGATCTCGGCGCTGGGCGAGAAGAAACAAGGCGTGGCCGCCGGCACAATCTCGCCCTGGTCCAGGTTGAAAAGCTCGAAGCGCTCCAGCTCCCAGCCAGTGACCGCATAATAGTCCCGGCGCGGAGCATAGCCCATGCGGGAAAATTGCGCCTCGATGTAATCGGCGGCGGATTTTTCGCCTTCCGAACCGACATGACGACTGCCCTGACGCAGACAAAAATTGAGCATGTGAGCGCGCAAAGCGGCGCAAAGCTTGGAACGATTCATGAGTACTCCTGTAGTTTTTAACCCTTCAAATCTTCGTGTGCCTTGGTGTCTTTCCTCAGTCAGCTTACTTCCATTCCGCCAGTTTTTGCAGGGCCTCTTCGGGTGACACGACGGGTTCATAACCAAAGTCCCGGCTGGCTGCCTGATGCGAGAAGGAGTGCGAGCGCGCCAGCTGGTCCACCACGAATGCAGTCATAAAAGGCTCGCCCAGCCAGGGCATGAAATGATGCAGGGCCTCGGAAACCAGTGCCAGGCTGCGACTCATGCCCCAGGACACCCGTTTTTTAATCTGTGGCAGTCCCCAGAGCGCCAGCAGTTCATTCAGCCAGGGCCAGAGATAAATCGGCTCGCTGTCGCCGATAAAGTATGCTTTTCCGGCGCAGCGCTTCTGTCCGGCCAGTTCCACTGCCGCCAGGATATGTGCATGAGCCGCGTTTTCCACCTGCGTGATGGTGATCTGGTTGCGTCCGTTCCCGATCTGGCGCAGGCGTCGTTTTTTGGCGGCATGGCGCAGGCGCGGCAATATATGCGGGTCTTCCGGCCCCAGGATTAGATGCGGTCTGATGGCGCAGGTAAGCAGTGTTTCCTGGCAGTGCCGCGGTTTTTTGTCCGGACGGTTATTGGCGGCGAGCACCAGTTGTTCGGCCAGGCTCTTGCTGTGCGGATAGTCTGCCGTGTACTGCTTGGGGTAGGGCAGGCTTTCATCGCCGTTGACGATGTTCTCCTCTCCTATGACTACGCTGGGCGAGCTGGTGTAGACCAGGCGGCGCACGCAGTTTTCCCGGCAGGCCTTGATGACATTGGCGCAACCCTCCACATTGACCTGGTAGAGCAGCTCGCGCCGGCCCCACATATGGCTCAGGGAGGCGGTGTGAAAAACCGTGTCCATGCCCTGGCAGGCAGCGATAATGTCGGCCTGATTGACTATGTCGCCCTGTATGCAGCAGACTCCCTGCGCCGTCAGCGGCGCATACTGGCGGCGTCCGAATACGCTGACTTTTTCTGCCCGCTCCAGCAGGCGGCGCACGATATGGCTGCCCAGAAAGCCGCCGCCGCCCACAACCAGGCAATTACCTAGGGTTTTGCTTTCCGCCTTGTCCAGCAAGTCTTCCATAAATATATTCTCACCAAATCGCTTTGCCTTTGCCGTCTTTGTTGCTACTCGTAAAGCCTTATTTTGATAAAGCGGGTGATCTGCTGCACACGCATACGCCCGGCATAGATATTTCGCCCGGCGCTCTCCGGATAAGCCAGGGAAATACGAAAAGTAAAAACGCTGATGAGCAAAAAAAGCGTGTACAGGCAAAGGTACGCCGCCGCCGGATAGACTAGCCTGCCCTCGATTTCGAGCGCCCCGCCCTTAAAAAGGTCCAGCACCAGTCCGGAGACATTGCTCAGCAAAGCCACCATAATATATGCCGCGAAATTAGTAATTCCCACTGCCACCCCGGTGCTGCCCGGCGGATTGCTTTCCCTTGCCATTGCATTTGTGATGGGTGTGAAGCCCGAGGTCATGCTGATAATGATGAAGGCGGCCACAAAGAAGGCCCCCCAGCCCGGGCCGCTGCCTTTGAAAAGCATGCCAAATACCAGCATGCTGCAGGCGATGAAGGGTAATAGATTCAGGCTGCGGTAATACGGCAGGCGCAAATTGCCGGTGTAGGCGCAGAGTATGCCGACAAATTGGTTCAGAAGCGCGGAGAGCACCACCATCATGGTGCAGCAGAAGGCCGCCGCATCCGGACTGAGACCGGCGATGTCCTCGAGGAATTTTCTGCCGAAAACCGTTAATATGACGTAGTATATGGCGAAGTTGACCGCATATGAGCTTAGGTTGATCAGGTTGGTCCGCACTCTGAAACCATGCATATAGGGTTGCAGGCTGAGCCTGCCGCCTAGCGGTTCCGGTTTGGGGCAGCGCCGCCAGATAAGGGCGATAATGACCACTGTGAGGGCGGTGGCCAGGGCAATCAGCAGCAGGGTCTGGCGCCAGCCTATGTAATGCACCGATTTGGCCAGGGGCAGCGTGCCCACAACTCCGCCAAAATAGCCCAGCGAGATCACCAGACCCATGACTTGGGTGAAATTATGGCTGAAAAGACGGTCGGACTCCTTCACTATACTTAGATAGGCCGTGCCGCAGCCCAGACCCAGCAGCATACGGCTGAGCAGAAGCGTGCCCAGGCTCTGCGAGAGCGGAAACAGTATCGAGCCTATGGCCATGAGGATGCTGCCGCAAAACATCACTCGCATGCCGCCGTACTTGTCCACCAGCAGACCGGCCAGCAGCTGCGTGGCGGCATAGATATACATAAAGGTGGCGCCCAGGGTGCTGACCGCGCTGGCGGAGATGCGCAGATCGCTCTGCAGCTCGTTGAATATCTGACCGGGTATGGCAACACGCTGTATGTTGACAACGAAATATATCAGCACAGCCAAAGAAAATAAAGCCAAGGCGTAGGAACGCTGACTCTTGCCGAGAACGACGGCAGAGCTGCTACTGGCAGCGGGTATCTGGCTGGGCGCATTGAGCATGACGACAGACGAAAAACCCTGGGGAAAAAATAAAACGCGGATTAATAAAAAAGCCCATCATATAAAAGATGGGCTAAATTGGTCTTGAAAAACCTGGGTGTTGGCGTTAGAGTCTATTTTTCGTCTTCGGCCTTGATAATGACCTTGCCCTCGGCCACTTCGAGCAGGGCGATATCCAGGTTGGAGCGGTCGTCATCGGGCAGCGTGGGCACCAGACGGCGATTGCCCTTGGAAAGCTGACTGGCGCGTTTGGAGACGCCATTGATGAAAAGACGCACATCGCGCACCTTGGCTCGGGCACGGGAAAGATATTCTTCGTTCATATAGTAACCTCAAGCTGAACGTGAAAGGAAAAATGTAATATAATACAAAACAAGCAAATTGCGAACCCTGGTCCCAGGCAAGGGGGAGGACACGAAGACGCACGAAGGGGCACGAAGGCACACAAAGACACACTAAGGTTTCTGGTTTATTTGCCTATGCAGAATTTTGCGAATATGCCTTGCAGTATCTGCTCGGAGACCTGCTCTCCGGTGATTTCGCCTACTTGCGCCAGAGCCAGGCGCAGATTTGCGGCGGCCAGCTCCCAGGCCTGTACTTCGAGCTGAGCGGCGCCCGCCAGCAACTCGAGCCGGGCTTTTTGCAGACAGTCGGCGTGCCGGGCGCTAAGACAAAATTCATCGGGCTGGTTTTCGGTTCCCTGCCAGACCCTTGCTTCCAAGCCCTCATAGAGCTCTTCGAGGCCGGTGCCGTCCAAGGCGCAGGTATAGAAAAGCTCGCCCTGTGAAAATTTGCCGGGATTGTTGGGCGGCGGGCTGGGCAGGCGGTCCATTTTATTAGCCACATAGATGACTTTGTCGGGCGGCAGCTCTGCGTCATCGAGCTGTTCAGGCAGTGGCAGGCTAGCGTCCATCACCCAGAAGATAATATCCGCAGCGGCCATGCTGTTGCGGCTGCGCTGCATTCCGATGCGCTCGATGGGGTCGCCGCCGCGGCGCAGTCCGGCAGTGTCAATGAGGCGTATGGGGATGCCGCGCAGGCTGAGGCCTGCCTCGATGCTGTCCCGGGTGGTACCGGGCAGCTCGCTGACTATGGCGCGCTCCTGTCCCAGAATGGCATTAAGCAGACTGGACTTGCCCACATTGGGCGGGCCGGCGATAACCAGGCTGATTCCATGTCGCAGTATCTCGCCCTGGCGTCTGCCGGCAGCCATCTTTTCCAGGCGCCGCGCCATGTTTTCGATATCCTCTTGCAGTTGCTGCGGGCTAAGCCAGTCCAGGTCCAAGTCCTCTTCCGGAAAGTCCAGCCTGGACTCGATTTCCACCAGCATCTGCATGATATGCTTGTATTCGCGGCGGGTCTGCCTGCCGAAGCTTCCTTCCAGCTGCGCATTTGCCAGGTTCAAGGCTTTTTCGGAGCCGGCGCTGATAAGCTCGGCCACCGCCTCGGCCTGGCTCAGGTCCAGTTTGCCGTTAAGAAAAGCGCGTTTGGTGAATTCGCCAGGTTCGGCCAGACGGCAGCCCTGCGTCTGCAGGCTTTGCAGTGTCAGGCGCAGAGCCAGGGCGCCGCCGTGGCAATGCAGCTCCACCATATCCTCGCCGGTATAGCTGTGCGGCCCAGGCATGCGCACCGCTAAACACTGACGGTCGATGAGAGAGCCATCCGCGCCGTGTAGCGAGCCTAGAGCCAGATAACGGGCGGGCAGCTCGGCAAGGGCCAGGCGCCCGCGCCAAAGCGCAGCGGCCAAAGCAATCGCGTCAGGGCCGGAGATACGGATAATGCTCAGCGCACCGCCCAGAGCAGTGGCCGGCGCGCAGATGCTGTCTTCAAATTGATTCATGCAGAGACTCGTCGGCTAGAGCAGGGGTATATGGTTTTCGCGGCAGCGTTGTTTGATCTCCGCAGGCCAGAGGCTGGCCTGAATCTCGCCAATATGTGCTTTTTGCAAATAGAGCATGCAGAGCCTGGACTGCCCTATGCCGCCGCCTATGCTCAAGGGCATTTCGCCGTCGAGCAGAGCCTTGTGCCATTTCAGCTCGAGGCGCTGTTCTTCGCCGCGCTGCTTTAACTGCTCGAGCAGGGCTTTTTTATCCACCCTGATACCCATGGAGGACAACTCCAGGGCCTGCTTTAGTATGGGGTTGTATACCAGCAGGTCGCCGTTAAGGCCTTTGTAGCCTGGCAGAGTGGGCGTGGACCAGTCGTCGTAGTCCGGCGCGCGTCCGTCATGCGATTTGCCGCTGATGGGCAGAGTGCCGCCTATGCCGATGATAAAAACGGCGCCATGCTCCTTGGTGACGGCGTCCTCGCGCTGCTTGGCGCTCAGCTTCGGGTATTGCCGCTCCAGGTCCTCGGAGTGTATGAATTCGATTTTTTCGGGCAGAAAGGGTTTGAGCCTTGGGTAGTCTTGGCAGATATAGCGTTCAGTGCGGCGTATGGCGTAGTAGATGCGTCGCACGCTCTGCTTCAGATAGTCCAGGTGTCGTTCGTCTTCGCGCATGACTTTTTCCCAGTCCCACTGGTCCACGTAGATGGAGTGTATATTGTCCAGGTTCTCTTCGTCGGGGCGTATGGCGTTCATGTCGGTGTAGATGCCTTCTCCGGGGTTTGCGCGCAGCTTGCCCAGCTTGAGGCGTTTCCATTTTGCCAGGGAATGCACGATTTCGGCTCTGGACTGCTGCATGGCCAGTATCTCGAAAGAGACCGGGCGCTCGACGCCGTTGAGGTCGTCGTTGATACCGGTGCCCTGCAAGACAAACAGAGGGGCGGTGACCCGGCGCAGGTTGAGTTCAAAGGCGAGGTTGTTCTGAAAATGCCGCTTTATCTTGCCGATGGCGTCCTCGGTCTGCAACTCGTCAAGCAAAGGCTGATATCCTGGTGGTATGTATAACGAAGACATATGGTTCCTTGTAAGGGGGATATTAAGACAAGGTAAGGGCACATTTAGTGTGTCCGAACAGGGGGATAGTAGCGCCTCTACGAAGCGCCAGTTTTTGTGGCTGCCTGCACCCCAGGCTAAAGCCTGGGGTTAAGCATGGTTATGCGCCTACGGCGCAAGAAGATACAATGTTTTACAGTTAAGTTGTGGCAAGGGAAAAAACGACTCGTTTCTGCGGCACAATTCATCAGATGATTCTGATTTTGTCAGTAGTATTGGCCCGGGCTGGTTAACTACAAAAGTAAAATTCTCCTGAAAAACGCAGTTTTTGGCTGAAATTTTAATTTTTTCTTGAGAATCTGTCACATGGTGCCCTGAAAGGGCAGCCTAATATAGCCCAGGGTAAGCGAGGCTCCGCAGGAGCCGAGCGCCACCCTGGGTAAAAGCCCCCCC
>JAAZIY010000265.1 GCA_012800625.1 Lentisphaerota bacterium | reverse complement strand
CGCTTACCCTGGGCTGTATTAGGTTGCCCCTTCGGGGCACCAAGTGGACTGAATCCCAGAGAAAAATTAAAATTTCAGCCTGAAACTTGCGTTTTTATACGATTTCTTAGTGTCCCTTCGTGTCCCTTCGTGGCCTCCCCCTTCGTGTGCCTTGCTGGCTCAAGCGCTTTTGGGTCGGGGCCTAGTTGTCTTGTCTGGCCAGCCTGGCCGCTTCCCGGAATTTTTCCCTGAAAAAGATAGTCCATTGCCGGGTAGTTACCGCCTGTCCCTCGGCACTTCTCATGGCTTTGGCGATTTCCATTGCCTGCCGGTGTTCGAAGGGCAGCTCATTAAAGGCCAGCATGGCCGGGGAATCGTCTCTCAGGCTATTGGGTTTGGCGCAGATTTCTCGCCATGCCAGGCGCAGTTCCTCCTCGCAGTCTATGAGCATGACTCGTATAAAGCTGCGCATCAGGTCGAAGAGCGGCCCGGTCCAGGCTCCCTGATACTGGAATGAGCCGGCCAGCTCGAATGGCTCGGCCTCCGGTGCGCTCATGTGCTGGCGGTCTGCGGCGCTGTACAGGTCGCGGCGCACCGGCAAGCGGTGCAGGCTATACTTCCGCGGGCCGCCGGGACTGCCCATCTTATAGTTCCACAGCCTTTGCGCCTCCGGCCCGAGCAGGAAGTCGATGAAAATCTGCGCCAGCTCCGGATTTGGCGCGCCGCGCAACAGGCCCACTGGGTCAGCTGAGACCGTCGAGGCCGCCGTCGGGGTCAGGTATAGCATCAGTGTTCTGCCTTTTTGACGATTGGCCCATTCGGCCTGCGAGCGGCCATAGAAATCGATGCACATGCCAGCGGCGATCTGCCCTTGGGCGGTATCCACGGGCACCTTGCTGGCTGCAAAAGTAAGATAGCTGGCATTGCCGCCTATGCGTTTGAGCAGATTCATGGCTGCCGCCCAACCGGCATCGAGGGCATCCTGCTTGGAGATTTCGCCCTGCGCTACAGCATGCTGCAACTGCGCATATGTATCCTGCATCTGCCTTTGGATTAGCATCTCGAAGCATTTGTTAATCGAGCCGCTCTTGGACGGATCGGCCAGGCCTATGGCATTCATCAGGCGAGGGTCGGCCAGGTCCGCCCAGCTATTGATTGGACTGCCCCCGCTGCAGTCGTAGCCCAGCTCTTGCAGGCGGTCGAGATTGACGCAGATACCAAAGGACGAGAAGCAGACACCGTAGTATAAGTCATTCTGGTCATGCCAGCGCTCGCCGCCGCCGCTTGAGGGCAGCAGGGGCTTGTCGCCTTCGAACCATTCCGGGTGCCTGTCTTTGACTCCGCTGGGCACCAGGGTTCCGGCCTGGGCCTGCTTGGCGAAATCGTACTGTCCGCCGCCAAAAAGCAGGTCTATGTCTATGCCTATATTGCTTTGCAGGAATGCCTGCCTTGCCGGCCAATGCGGCGATTCCGACCCGGTTTTGCCGTCCAGCAGAGCGATGCCTAGCTCCTCGCTCCAGGGCTGTTGTTGCTCTCGGCTCCAGTAGTCGCGGAAATTTGCCAGGAAGGCGCTGTTCATATAGCGTATGATCTCGCTGGTGCCGCCCACCGAGCGCCAGTCTATGACGACCCGGCGCCCGAGCTGCTCCTGACAGTAGCTCCGGAAAGCCTGCTCGATCTCATAGCGCACCGATTCATTGTGCGGCGAGATGACCACCAGTTGTTCGGCACTGAGGTCGAGCTGCTCCGAACGCTTCTGCAACAACATGGGTAGGAGCAAAAGCAGAGCCAACAAAAACATATATAAAACAACGCGCTTCATAATAGCCGTAACAAGGAAGAAGGTCTCAAAAGTCCCAGGATTTATTCTTTTCCCCGCAGTTTTTTCACCTTTTCGTATCCTGCTATGCCTATGCAGGTCATCTCGTATGGGTCCAGGATCAGGTCAATCTCCTCGTGGCTGAGCAGTTTTTCCTGCAACAGCAGCTCCTTCACCGGCACATTTGAGGCCAGCGCCTTTTTGGCGATTTCGGCGGCGGCCTCATAGCCTATGTAGGGTACAAAGGCGGTCAGCACTCCGGCGCTGCGCTCCACATTGCTGCGCATACGCTGTTCGTCGGCCTTCAGGTCCTGCAATAGATACTTGCGGAAGACAGCAAAGACATTGCGCATGATCTTGATGCTCTCCAGCAGATTGCGCGTGATCACCGGCTCCATCACATTCAGCTCAAACTGGCCTGCCTCGGAGGCCATGGACACCGCCAAGTCATTGCCTATCACCTGAAAAGCCACCTGGTTAAGCACCTCGGCCATCACCGGATTCACCTTGCCGGGCATGATCGAGCTGCCCGACTGCCGCGGCGGCAAAAGCAACTCGCCAAAACCGCAGCGCGGACCGGAGGCCATCAGACGCAGATCATTGGCGATCTTGGACATATTGAGCATGCAGACCTTCAGGCTGCTGGAAACCACCGTATAGCAATCGCTG
>JAAZIY010000264.1 GCA_012800625.1 Lentisphaerota bacterium | reverse complement strand
TCGCGGCAGTTGTTGACCCCGTTGTAAAAAGCCTGACGGGTCGCGTTGTGGTCGTCCCCGCTGCAGAATACCACGGCGACACGGCGCTCTCGCTTTACTTCGCCAACCCCGAGCAGCTCGCAGAGCGCCTGCAGGCTGGCACTGGACATGGAGGGGCAGGCGCCGGGCTGGGCCTCGCCGCCTGCCAGGGCGGCGGCATAACCGGCGCAGCCGGCAAAACCGCAGGCGCCGCAGTTGCTGCCGGGCATCAAGGCGTTGACTTGTTCCAGCATGGGGTCGGTGGCGACAGCGAAAAACCTGACTACCAGGCCAATGGCCAGCGCTATAAGCAGGCCGATAATCAATAGTATGGTTAGAGCAGTAAACATTTGCTTGATTCTTGTTGCGGTTATTATCCGGCCAGTCCGGCAAAGCCCAAGAATGCCAGGGCCAGCAGTCCGGCGGTGACCAGGGAGATCGGCGTTCCCTGTAGGCAGTCGGGCACTTTTGCCAGCTCTAGTTTTTCTCTCAGGCTGGCAAAGAGCAGCAATGCCAAGGCGAATCCGACGGCTGAGGCGAAGCAGAATACCGTGCTGCGAATAAGATGATAGCCCTCGTCAGCGCAAATAATGGCCGAGCCTAGGACGGCGCAGTTAGTGGTTATCAGGGGCAGATAGATACCCAGGGCCTGATACAGCGGCTCGCTGAAACGACGCAAGAGCACTTCGACGATCTGCAACAGCCCAGCGATGGCCAGAATAAAGACAATGGTGCGCAAATAGACGATGTCGTAGGGGATAAGCAGAAAGATATTGATGGCCGAGGTCAAAAGACCGGCCAGGCTCATCACAAAGATGACCGCCGCGCCCATGCCGGCGGA
Organism: Lentisphaerota bacterium; assembly: GCA_012800625.1. Classification (GTDB taxonomy): domain Bacteria; phylum Verrucomicrobiota; class Lentisphaeria; order Oligosphaerales; family Oligosphaeraceae; genus JAAZIY01. The sequence goes on along the minus strand of JAAZIY010000264.1, from coordinate 703 downwards.
GGTCTTCAAACTGCGGGAAACCCCTAGAAAAGGACAAATGCCCAAGATGCGGCTTAAAACAAAATTGTTGACCAGGATGGCGCCAACAATCAACGAAAAGTATTCTTTCAACGGTAATACTCCGGAAATGTCAGAAATCTAGCCGGCAAACGGTACAAAACATAAAATAATGTGCCTTGCTCTTTTTACAAGATACTTTTTGAGCAAGCCGGAAGCAAAGCTAAAAAACTTGCGCTTAGACCTTGGCCTAAAAGCCCTTGAACCACTAAGTCACACGAAGGGGGGAGGGCACGAAGAGACACGAAGAGACACGAAGGCACACTAAGAGGAAACTGATTGTGCCTTAGTGTGCCTTAGTGTCCAAAACCTGCTTGCTTAGTTTTCTAGGCGTGGTCTATTTATGGTGCTTTCCAGAGGAATTTCGTATTGTATTCATATCCTTCCTTGAGCCTATTAGTAGGGATTTTTTCAGCATTCATACCCTCGATATGTCCGTCAAACATAGCGATATTAGCCTTGTGGTTGCCATGACGCAAGAAAGGGATATAGGAGCTATCGTCTATGGCATAGGAGTTTTCCCTTTTGCTGTCAGCCATATGTATGGTGTTGGAAGGCTGCGAGATGCTGGTTTCACGTCTGATGAACCCATAAGTTCCCTCCTTGCGATTGCTGCCAGTGACATGGGTATTCAAACCATAATGCG
>JAAZIY010000263.1 GCA_012800625.1 Lentisphaerota bacterium | reverse complement strand
CCTTTGTGTCCTTTCGTGTCCTCCCCTCTTTTTGGACGGGCTTTAAACAGTATGTGTATAAGTGTGAGGCCAGGGCTGGTCTGGCTCCGGATAATTTGCAGCGTCAGGAATATAGACTATATTTCGATTTGTATGAATATAAGCGCGGTTGCGTGTAGGCTCCGTTGAAAGGCAGAAAATCACCGGGCTATGCGCAAATATGAAGGCTGCAAGACTGCTCTGCCCTAGTTTCCCAGGCTCGGTCTGCGAGCGCCTTGAAATTACGCTGTAAAGCGCGGGGTTGAAGCTGTGAAGCAAAGTGCCGACAAGGCAAAATGGCTAAGGCCGCTGCTGCTGGCAGTGACTGCGACAGATGCAAAAGACTGCGCCCAAGACCAGCAAGCTGAAAGAGTGCTCAAGCAGCAGGCTGGTCTGCCTGAGCTTAGCCCGCTTGAGTTTGTGTACAGAGACGACTGCAAAGGAGCAAACACATGTCACAGGTTCCGATTAGTTTGATCATTGACGACGGTTCCCCAGTAAATACTTTTTACTTTCATCGTCTCTATGAGAAGCATGAATTGCTCGTGCCTACCTCGTTTACCCGGGAGTTCGCCCAGACCTGCCGTCGGCATGGCCTGAAAGGCAAGTTCTCCGTGGTGCCCATGCCGGGCTGCCTGGGAAGACTGGACCAGGGACTGAATCGGGTGCCACAACAAAACATAGATGAGTTCTTGCAAGTCTGCCGACAAGAAATCATGCCGGCTTTTTCCATCACGCCGGAGATACTGACCCATTTTCTGGCCTACAACTTGCAGAGCGGCGGTTTTATGAATCTTTGTGAAGACCGCTATATCGCAGGGCTTAATGCGGAGGAGATTGCCGCTTACGTGGGGCTGGCATTGCAGATACTGGACAACCTGGGGCTGGATCCCAGCGGAGTCACCTCGCCCTGGCATACCGGCAAAAACAATGAGGGCTACTATGCCGCCGGCATAGGCATGGCGTTCAAACAGACACTGAATAAAAATCAGTGTTTTTATTTTCTGCATGGAGCTGACGGCCCAATCAAGAAGCCCACTGTCGTATGTGATTCGGAAAGAACCGGCACCGTGGTCTCTATCCCCTACAACACCGGCAGCGACCCGTTCTGGGAACTGCAATACTGCAGCTCCGCCGCCAAGGCCAAAGACTATATGCTGACAAAGATAGACGAGTTGCTCAGCGATGACGGCCGTAGCGGGATTATACGCCGGATATTTGAAACCGGACTGCCCATCGTGCTTATCACGCACTGGCAAACCTTGTTTTGCGACGGCAAAAAATTCGGCTTGCGAGCCTTGGACTGCCTGGCAGAGAGGATCAACCGTGTCTTTGGCAATCAGGTGCAATGGCAAAGCTTCTGCCAACTGGCAGGGTTTTAAAACAGGCGGATAGCTCTGGAGCAGAACATGAACACCGTACAGCTTGAAGACTTTTGCCGTATACTGGGTTTCGACCAGAAGGTATGTTTCCACCTCGAACCGCATTGGCAGCTGCTCTTGGAAAAGCAAAGAGAGCAGCCTGAGTATCTGACAGCCGCCTTTTTCGAGCGTTATTATCCCTATTGTAATGGGCCGGATATTGATCTGGTCAGGCCACAGCTCGAACAGGTCTTATATAAATGCGGCAAGCTGCCCGAGCTGGCTCTGCTGCTGCATATTTTGCAACGCGGCATGTATGAACTCAACCCGGCACTGAATTTCAAATTCCTGCCGGACACAATAGAACCGCTGGGTGAGCTTAGCGGCATTTTATTCCTGCTGGCGGTCTTAAGCGGGATTACTTACATCGAGCAGTCTTATAACGAAGCCGGCGTGCCGCTCTCATATGCATATGAAGCCCTGAAATGGATAGGCGGAAATATGCAGGTCTACAGCATTGCCATTAAAGGACGCTTCGGCATGAAGGCAAATGGCTGGATGCGGCATCTGGTTGACAAAAAACTGTTTCGCATCGGACGGCTCGAATACCTCTTGCACCCTAGCCCAGCATGGCTGTCAGCCATATATCGCCGACAAGACGGCAAAATCGCCGTGCTTTGCCAGGACGGCTGGCGCTTCGACAAGCAGGGCAAAAGGCTTGCCGATGATGAAAAGGCCGACTTTGTCAGCCGTCTGCAGGAAGACAGCCTGAGCATCAGCGGAACCCCGGTAAGCCCCGACGGCCTGCCCGACTTCAGCCGCAAAGTCACTTTGCAGCGCCAGCTCTGGAGCCCGCTGCTCAGCCCCTGGGACCTCTGTCCCTCGATACACATACCTGGTGGCGAAAAAATGCCCTTTGACGAAGTTAAACAGTCCATGCTCGAGGCCAGGGAGTTTTTCAGCAAATATTTTCAGCGTCACGTGCCGCTGTTCTGTTGCTGTTCATGGATACTCAATCCGGCCTGGGAACATTACTTGCCAAACTCGAATATGGCACGTTTTCGCCGAGAATGTTATGCCATACCGGCGGTATCCTGGGGAGACAAGGCCGGCATGTTTTTCTTGTTCGGACGCTCCGATGTCTCGCCTCTGGAGCTGGAGGCGAGCAACTCGGCGCAAAAAGCCATGCAGGAGGCCTATAAAAACAAGGAGCTGGCCAGCGGCGCCGTGTTTGTGCCAAGCCAAGACATAGAAAAGCTGGAAAACGAATATTACCGCAGAGAATACGCCGCGCCAGTAAAATAAACCCTGTCCAAAAAGCCCTTGAACCACAAAGGCACACGAAGGGGGAAGGGCACGAAGACACACGAAGGGGCACGAAGGGGCACGAAGGCAGGCCAAGCTTGCTTATGCCTCCACTTTTTGGGCTCCCGCGATTTTATAGAAATGGTTGATGACCATGTCGTCATACATATCATAGCCGTGAGTGGCCTTGCCTTCGCGGTAGTTATGATTGCCGTGGTCCGGCGTAAAAGTGAGCATATAGTTATACTCTTTCCAGGTTTCCGCGAGCCTTTCATCGAGCAGCTTGAAGCGTTCCAGGCTGGCTCGCAGTGCGGCAAAGGACTCTTTGGCCCGGCTGCCGAATTTATGGCTAAAGGAATCATAGCCGCCATCATAGCAGACGATCACGTCATAGTCATAGCGTTCCAGCAAAAGCTGGCAAAGCTCGAAGGACTGGGCGTTGCCGCGAGTGGAATAATAGTCCATGCTGCGATCGCGGAAGATGCGGTCTATGCTGCAGTTATTGCTGGCCACAATGGCGATTTCCTGACCGGCTTCGATAAGCACGTCGAAGAGGGTCTCCACGGTCAGAATCGGCCTGGGTCTAGCACCGGTCACCACGCCGTGTGTGGCCGGCGCTGCTCCGGTGAATATGGAGCTAAAGCAGACTGGCGTGACACTGGGCATCACCGCCGTGCTGCGCACCCGTATATCGGCATGTTCCTGCAAATAGCTGAATTCGCCGGGAAAATCGCGCAGCATGACGTCCCCAATGGCGTCCGGACAGAAAAAGAAGGTCTTCTGCAATTTTTGCCCTGCCCCGAGTTTTTCCCTGGCAGCCTTCAACAGCGCCGGGATGACTTTGGCCTGGCACTGTGCCGGTTTGCGCAGCCCCCAGAGCGCCGCGAGGCTGGGAGTCAAGTCGGCAATCGAGTGCGGCACCCCGTAGGTGGCCTGCGGTACGCTGAGTCCTTCTCCGAGATAACCTTCGACAAACATTTGCTACTCCCTGATTCGTGTTTTAGATGTATTTAAGACTTAGTGTGACTTAGACCCCATCCAAAAAGGGGCAAGCTGGCTTCTAGCCGGTTTCCGTCCCATGTATGTAGTACACGCTTTAGCGTGCTCCCCGCTCCCGTTCCCTTTTTCCAACAAACCAAAACGGGCAGGCGCCGCATAAGCCCTTCGTGTGCTTTTGTGTCTCTTCGTGTGCCTTCGTGCCCTCCCCCCTTCGTGTGCCTTCGTGCCCTCCCCCCTTCGTGTGCCTTCGTGCCCTCCCCCCTTCGTG
>JAAZIY010000262.1 GCA_012800625.1 Lentisphaerota bacterium | reverse complement strand
GGGGCGAGGGTGCGAGGGTGCGAGGTGTGCGAGGTGTGCCTTCGTGTCCTCCCCCTGGCTTTATTCAGCTGGCGCTGGCTTCTGGTCCTCCGCTTTCTTTTTCAGGGCCTCGACTTTGGTTCTGGCTTCTTGCAGTTCGCTTTCATGTCCCAGGTTGATATAGTTGATTACGGCATCTGTGATCTCCAGCTCCTCGGGATACACCAAGAGGAATGGCACGCGGTTAAGCGAGCGCCCCGAGACCTCGTAGACATGGGTATAGTCCTTCTCTTTGGCATAGCGCTTGACCAAGTCAGTGAGGCTGCGGATAAGCTCATCCTCGGCGACGCTACGGGCATTCTGCAAGTCCTGCATGCCGGACTGGCGAAACTGCATAAGCTCGTCGCGCTTGACCTGCAGGCGTTCCATCAATATGCCCAGCTTGCGCTGGCTGTCATCACGCGCCGCCTGACTGAGCAACTCATTTTTGCTGTCGGACTCCACGCGCTGAGCCTCCTTCACAGAACTCTGGTACTCGTCACGCATGATATCGTGGCGTTCCTCGAAATTTTGTTTTTGCAGTTCGAACTGATAGTTTTCCTGCACTGTCTTATAATAGTTCTCAAAGACCTTCTCCATATTCAGGTATGCCACTTTATCGGCTGCATACAAGGTTCCTGCCAAGAGCAAGACTGTGCAGAAGGCGAAAATTCGAATTTTCATTAGGATCTCCATAATCAGGTTGTTTTTTGCCACATCTCTAAAAAATACATCCAAAAGCAGAGTTTACAAGTCTGCCTTCCTGTCATTGGTCTACAAGTAAGAGTGTAGCCACAAGGCCAGCTCAGGCGAAGTTCAGCAGGGTGCCATGTCTTGCGCTTAACTACTTACCGTTGGTTTCTTGCCTCAGCAGGTCTGCAGCATATCATCAATTTCCGCACGCGTCACGATGCGGTTTTCATCTTCGGAAAGCTCGGCGGCAAAGCAGAGTTTCATGGTTTCAAAGGCATCCTGAGCAGAGACCTCAGGGGGCATTCCCTTGGCAACCAATTCGGCGATGCGCAGATTTTGGCCGGCGGTATTATGGAACCAGGCCTGGTCATCCTCAGGCTCAAAGCTGATACTTTCCACGATGCGGCTTTGCATGCAATCGTACTCCGGGCCGTCAACAAACTCCCAGCGCCGCAGGCGGCGTTTGAAGACATCGGTCTCGATGGCTCCCTTGGTTCCGCAGATATGGTATTGCAGGAAATGTCCGTCATCGCTTTGCTGTTCTAGCATCTCCCGCTTCGGGTCACGCTTATATGTCTCCCCTATATACATAATGAAATTCAGTGTCGCCACCGCGCCGCCGCAGTATTTGCTGGTGATCTGATGATTGTCGCGGTGCTGAAAATAGCTCACCACCTTAGGGGCTGAGAGCGAGTAGACCGACTCGAACTCTGCGTTGAAGAACCAGCGCTGCAGGTCCAAATAATGAGAGAGTTTTTCCGGAATCAGAAAGCTGCCGCGGCCCTGTGAGCGCCAGGAATTCTTGCGATGCGCCTCGCTGCAAAAATAGCGGCATTCATTGAGCACGGGTTTGCCAATCAAGCCATCGTCTATCCATTGTTTTACGTTTTGGTATAGTCTGGAGTAATGCAGCTCGAAGCCTATCTGCAGGAATCCCGAGGTTTCCTGCTGCACCTTGATCAGGCTGGCTGCCTCTTGCAGCGATAGGCCCATGGGCTTTTCGCAGAGCACTGCCTTGCCGGAGCGCAATGCCAGAATGGCCTGGGGCACATGCACCTCGTTGATCGAGGCAATATAGACCAGCGCTATGTCAGGATTGTCCATGATTTCGGCCATGGTCGCAGGAATGACTCCCAGCTCCGCGGCTCTGCTCTTGCGCCGCTGCTCATCAGGCTCGAAGCCATAGATGCGCTCGACAAACGGTGACGACTTCGCCGCCTCGACATGGGTTTTCCCCATGCCGCCCAGCCCTATAACTGCCACATTGATTTTTTTCATGTTCCTGTCTTACATTGCTTGGTCTGTTGTTTGCCGTCAACCAATGTTTTCCGGCTCTCCTACACAAAACGTCTCTGTTTTTCATCAGTCGTATTTACGCTATGCCAAACCATAAAGCGGCTATCCAGATACCATATAGCCAGAAAAAAATCTCGCATAATACAAGGGCGGCAATAGCGGGATTAATTCAGTTTGCCAGGCAATCGGGCAGGAGTTTGGACACGAAGATACACAAAGTCACACGAAGCACAGCAAGTTTGGCCGGGCTTTGCCTCAGTGTTCTAGAATCCAGTCAGCCAGGTTTTTTTTGCTCATATAGCCATTGCAAAGCCTTTTCGTCTGCAAAACAGGCATCCCAGACATTGTGTGCCAAGTCAGGATATTCTATGTATACACTCTGCGTATTCCCAGCCTTTTCCAAGGCGGCCATCATTTCCCTGGAGCGGCTGCATGGCACGCTGTTGTCCAGTGCGCCATGTAGCATATATATGGGGAGCTGCTTGAGTTTTGGCGCCTGAGCTATGTCGCCACCGCCGCAAATCGCTAGCAAAGCAGCGAAGTCATCGGGTCTGCGACAGACCAAATCCCAGGCTCCGTAGCCGCCCATAGAGATGCCTCCGGCGTATATGCGCTGTGGATTCACATTGTAGGAGGCAAGCGTTTCATCCAACATTTGCAAGACTCGGCTCATAAATATGGATGGTTTTTCTGGCAATGTATGACTAAGCGAGTTCCAGGGTACGTCAACCCATTGAAACCCGGTCATGCACTGAGGAAAGAGCACTATGCTGTTAAGCTGTTTCTCTTTTAGATGTCTGATTATCGGCTCGGCGGGCACCTTAAGCTGGTCTGCATTGT
>JAAZIY010000261.1 GCA_012800625.1 Lentisphaerota bacterium | reverse complement strand
CTGCTCAAAAGGTCCGCCTCCCAATGCAAAACAAAGCTCTTGCCAGGCTGAGCCAAGGCGCGATTGGCGGCATTGCGCAGACCAGGCTTGAATTTGCCTATCAATTCGGCGTCGCTAAACCAGTTCTCCAGCCAGGGCGGAGCCTGCGGCGGACATTGTATATTTAATGCGCACATATATAATAAAAATAAAAATAAGCTCGCTTTTCCCAACAAACCCAAACGGGCAAGCGGCTTATGCGGCGCTTGCGGCGCCGCATAAGCCCTTAGTGTGCCTTCGTGCCCCTTCGTGTCCTCCCCCCTTCGTGTGTCTTAGTGTCCTAAAACCCCAGTCTTTCCTGCAAAGCGGCCTCGTATTTGTCTAAGTCCTCGATTTTTTGTGCAGCCATACCGCTCTTCATGGCGGCCTCGGCCACTTTTCTGGCCACGCGCGGCACTACTCTGGGATCAAAGGGCTTGGGGATGACGTAATTAAAGCTCAATGGGTTTTTGCCTGCGAACATGCCGGCGGCGGCGTCAGCGGGATAGGCGGTCTTCAGCTTTTCCTGCAATGCCACCGGCACTTCCTCGCAGGCGATCTCGGCCAGGGCCAAGGAGGCGGCCAGCTTCATCTCCTCGTTGATGTCATGCGCCCTGCAGTCCAGAGCGCCGCGGAAGATGCCCGGGAAGCCCAACACATTATTGATCTGATTGGCAAAGTCCGTGCGCCCGGTACCCACCACTTTGGCGCCGGCCTGCACAGCCAACTCCGGCATGATCTCAGGAACCGGATTGGCCATGGCAAAGACAACCGGGTCCTTGGCCATGCTGCGCACCATCTCAGCAGTGACGCAATCGCCGGTGGAACAGCCCAGAAACAGGTCCGCGCCGCGCATGGCCTCGGCCAGAGTGCTCAGCCGGCGCTCGGTGGCCAGCTCCATTTTTTCAGCAGTGCGGGCATTATCCTTGCGGATCACCCCCTTGCTGTCACAAACCACGATGTTCTCGGGGAGCACGCCGGCGGAAATGTAGAAGCGCGTGCAGGCCACCCCGGCCGCCCCGGCGCCGTTCACTACCATCTGCAAATCCGAGAGCTTTTTGCCGGTGAGCTTAACCGCATTTAGCAGGGCCGCCAGCGAAATTATGGCGGTGCCATGCTGGTCGTCATGAAAAACCGGAATCCCCATGCGTTTTTTCAGCTCCTGCTCTACTTTGAAGCAGGCCGGCGCGCCTATGTCCTCCAGGTTGATGCCGCCAAAGCCAGGCTCTAGCGCCATCACCAGCTCGATCAGCTTGTCGGCGTCGGTCCTGCCATCAGCGCCATACACATTGCGCAGGCAGAGCGGTATGGCGTCTATGTCGGCAAAGCGCTTGAAAAGCACACACTTGCCCTCCATTACCGGCATGGCGGCCTCTGCGCCTATATTGCCCAGACCCAGCACCGCCGTGCCATCGCTGACCACCGCCACCGCATTGCCCTTGAAGGTATAGTCGAAGACAGTGGCGGGTTCAGACTTAATGGCCAGACAGGGTTCGGCCACCCCGGGAGTATAGGCCAAAGAGAGATCATCCTGCGTCTCGCAGGGCTTGCTGGCAACTATGGACAGTTTGCCGGGACGAGGATTGCGGTGATAACGCAAACTGACTGAGTCTTTCATATTACTCCTTTCTGCTAAAAAACACAACGACAACTAAATATAATGCGGAAAAATATGCGGGACGGACTAGGCAAGGCAAAACTAGAGCAAGAACAGTAAAGAGCAGGCGGGAGATAGAGCGCCCAACTTGCGCTGCCTTAGTGTGTCTTGGTGTGTCTTCGTGTGTCTTGGTGTCCTCCCCCTTAGTGCCCTCCGGCAAAAAGGCACTAAATTATATGTATTCCTTATTTATCCACCATTTAGCGATCTTATGTTTAAGCAATATTGGCAAAGCGAGTCGGCGCACTGGTCTGACTGGCGCTGGCAGATGAAAAACCAGATACGCCGCAGCTCCGAGCTGGCTAAAATCCTGCCCCTGTCCTCAGACTGGCTGGCTGACATCGCCGCCTGCGAGCAGGTCTATCCGCTGCGCATCAGCCCGTATTATCTCTCCCTGGCGCAAAGCTGCCAGCCAAATGACCCCATACTGCGCCAATGCCTGCCAGATACAGCAGAATTGCAAAGCGGCTGCGGAGAGCCGGACGCCCTGGCCGAGGAGACGCATTCCCCGCTGCCGCGCCTAGTGCACCGCTATCCCGACCGCGCACTCTACATCAGCAACAAGCTCTGCGCCGTGCATTGCCGGCACTGCATGCGCAAACGCCACTGGAACAGTGAAATGAGCGCCGCACCCAGTGACGAGGAGATAGACCAGGCGCAAAAATACCTGCGCCAGCATAAGGAGCTGCGCGAAGTGCTAATCTCCGGCGGCGACCCCCTGCTGCTGCCGGAAGCCAAGCTGCGCCGGCTCATAGATGCCTTTAGCGCAGTGCCCAATATCGAGATTCT
>JAAZIY010000041.1 GCA_012800625.1 Lentisphaerota bacterium | reverse complement strand
AGCCGCCGCATAAGCCGGGCTTCCTCTTGGCTTGGTTTGTTGTTTTTATCGGACGTATCGGGTTTAGTCGTGCTGCGGCATAATAAATCCCGGTGCTTATGACTGGCTTATGACTATTAGGCCTTTATGGGAATTATTATGATTCAGCTTGAATCATTGGGCAAGTTGAGTCTTTGCCGCCGTTTTCATTTGCAAACCCGCTTGACTCCGTTAAGCTAAGCGCAGTTGGCAGGCACAGTGCCTGGCAGAATGACGGAAAACAACAACTTTAGCGGAGGTGCGTCATGGTGAAGCAAAAAGAAACTGCGAGAAGAGTCAATAAGGGCGTGGAAATGCCCGGAGCCAGGCAATGGCCCGAACAAAAACCGCCGCTCTCTCAAAACAATCCCTGGGAGGACGAGAGCCAGGCCTGTATGAGCCTGGTGGAAAAGCGCATTCTGGCAAGCATTAGCGAGCCTGAGCCGGAGCTGCCCTACGCCCTGCGCCCATTGCCGATGCGCTATGGCGCGCCTACCCTCGAATATGTCATACCGGACTGCGACAAGGCGGCCCTGCTGCGCCAACTCTACCCCTTTACTCCATGTCCTGCCCTGCATGAAAAACGCTTCGACCTGCACGAGGAAAAGTACTTCAAGGTAAGCGACTATAAGGTGATACGCGAACGGGGCTGGAACTTCCTGGTCAGTCCGTATTATGCCAATAGCGGCGGCATGGTGATTGACTGGATGGAGGAGGATGACTGCAACGGACAGTTCCTGGTTATTCCTGCCGAGGAATAAGGCGAAGAAAACAAAGGCGGGGCACCCTGCGGCGCCCCGCCTTTGCTTGTCAACTTAAGACCGATTTTATTTTGCCAGCAATTTGCGCAGATTGGCCAGCTCTCCGGCACTGCCCAGCTTCTGGTTTTTGTCGGCGATGAAATTAGCGTATTCGCTCATAAAGACCTTGCCGGCGGGGCGCAGGTCAAAGTCCTCGGGGTGATTTTTGAAATGCTCGCGATGCACGCGGCACCAGACCAGGCGCCCGTCGGTGTCGATATTGATCTTGGTCACGCCCAGGGTGGCGGCCTTCTTGAACTGCGTGTCGTCCACACCCTTGGCCCCGAGCAGCTTGCCGCCGGCGGCATTGATGCGGGCCACTTCGTCCTGCGGCACTGAGCTGGAGCCGTGCATCACCAGGGGGAAGCCGGGCAGGCGTTTCTGGATTTCGGCAAGCACGTCGAAGTGCAGTCCCTGTGTGCCGCTGAATTTGAAGGCGCCGTGGCTGGTGCCTATGGCGCAGGCCAGGCTGTCCACACCGGTGCGCTCGACGAATTCCTTGGCCTGGTCTGGGTCGGTCAGCTTGGCGTCCGCCTCGCTTACCACTACGTGTTCCTCGACGCCGCCGAGCTGTCCCAGTTCGGCCTCGACCACGATGCCTTTGGCGTGGGCCGCATCGACCACACGCTTGGTAATGGCGATGTTCTCCTCGAATTCCTCGGCGCTGGCGTCTATCATCACCGAGCTGTAGAAGCCGCTGTTGATGCAGTCCATGCAGGTTTCCTCGTCACCGTGGTCCAAGTGCACTGCGAACACTGCCTCGGGGAAGACCTGGTCGGCGCTGCGGATGATCCCCTCCAGCATTTGTTTGTCGGTGTAGGCCCTGGCACCCTTGCTCAGCTGCACAATGAAGGGAGCCTGGCTCTGGATGTTGCCGCGGAACAGTCCCATGCACTGCTCCAGATTGTTGATGTTGTAGGCACCTATGGCGTATTTGCCATAGGCGGCTTTGAAGAGTTCCTTGGTAGTGACGATCATGATGTGCCTTCTTTCTGGGGTTGCTCAGCCAACTGTAAAACAGAGGGGCGGATTTGCTATTCAGACCAAAAGTTAGTATAATAATATAACGCCGCTTCTTTTGATGTGAACCCCCAATAGGAAAAACTTCCTTAGACTTGGTGTGTCTTCGTGTCCTCCCCCCTTCGTGTGTCTTCGCGGCCTCCCCCTGAAAATCATAGCCAACAGGTTTTTCCATGCGATTCCAGTGCAATTATTGCAAATCAGTTTTAGACATTGAAGACGGCGAGCCTGGCGAGCTAGTAGTATGCGGCCAGTGCAACGCGACCCTGGCGGTGCCCATGAGCGTCACTTCGCCTGGCGCCATGCTGGGCGACTTTGCCATTACGCGGGAGCTGGGCACCGGCGGCATGGGCCGGGTGTATCTGGCTCATCAGGTCAGCCTGGACCGCGAGGTTGCCCTGAAAGTGCTCAGCGAGCAGTTTGCCAGCGACGCCGAATTTATCGCCGGCTTTTTCAAGGAGGCCCGCAACGCCGCCGCCTTGAATCATCCCAATATAGTGCAGGCCTATGCTGTCAACTGCGAGGCCGGCTGCTATTATTTTGCCATGGAGCTGGTCGAGGGCAACACCATGAAGCAGGTTTTGCAAAACAGCGGCAGGCTGGTGCATGAGAAGGTGCTCGAGATCGCCAGGGACATCATCGCGGCGCTGGCTTACGCCTGGGATGAAAAAAAACTCATACACCGCGATTTGAAGCCGGATAACATCATGCTCACCAACGACGGGCGCACCAAGCTGGCCGACCTGGGTCTGGCCGGCAGGGCCAGCGAGCCGGGGGCCGACGGCGGCGCCGAGCTCTACGGCACGCCGCAATATATCGCACCCGAGCTTATCCTGGGCTTCCCCGCCGACCTGCGCAGCGATATCTATAGCATGGGGGCCACCATGTATCATGCCCTGAGCGGAGCCTATCCTTTCCAGGCCAAGGATACCGACAGCATGGTAATGTCGCATCTCTATACCCCGCTGCCACCGCTCAACGAGCTTATTGCCGCTCTGCCTGCCCCGCTGACACGCCTGGTCGCCATTATGACCAGCAAAAGACCCGGCCACCGTTATCAGAACTATGAGGACCTGCTCGCTGACCTGGCCTTGGTGCAAAATGGCGAGATGCCATTGCAGCCATACTCGAAAAAATCTCAGCTGCCCATCAACACAGAAATCCCCTACGAGCAAAGCCTTTCCACAGACGAAAAGGACCTGCAGGGCAGCGCCGGGGAGGCTGCGGCAAGCGACCTGGGCGGGAAAAAATTGCTTTTGGGTCAAAAGGACCGCAGGCTGGTGCTGGGCGGCAAAAGCACCGCCGCCAGCGGCGCGACCGCGACAAGCGCCGATCCGATTAGCGGAGGAGAAGCCGGCGCCGCAAACGTCGCGCCTAAGGCTGAAACCGCCTCGAAAGACGAAAGCGCGCCGTCTGCAAGCGGCGGGAAAAAGACCGCGCTGCTCGTTGTCGCCGTCTTGTTGCTGATTGCAGTGGCCGGCGGCGCCCTGGCCTTTATGCTCAAGTCTAAACCGGGCGAAGCCCAGAGCGATGCTCCGGCGCCGGCGGACTCGGCCCTGGCAGGCCTGCAAAGAGAGCTGGACAAGCGCTCCACCGAGCCAGAAAAGCTGGCCCTGCTGCAAAGCCGCAGCGGCGCCTTCCAGCCTGGTTCAGAGGACTACGCCGGCTTCGTCAAGCTCGCCGCACCTTTGCTCGAAACAGCCTTGAAGGCCGAACGCGCCAGCCTCATCGAACAGGAGAAGTCAGGCTGGCAAAAACTAAGCGCCGCCTACGAAAGGGAGCAGGAGCAACTCGCCGCCGCCGAGCGCCGCAGGGCCGAACTGGAGGCGAAGCGCAAGGCCGAAGAGGCCGAACAGGCCAGACTCGAACAGGAGGCCGCCCAAAAAGCCGCTGAATTCGCCGCCAAACAAAATCAGCTGCGCGAAGAGCTGCTGCAATACTGCCAAAAACTGGACTACTCCGGCGCAAGACGCCTGTTTGCAGTCATGGCGCAGTCCGAGGAAGAGGAGGAAAAAGCCTGGGCTAATATGTGGCTGGACTGCCTCAGGTACTCCGAAGAGCTATACCATTTGCTGCGAAATAGCCGGGAAAAATTCGCCGGCTGTAAATTTAAACTCGCCGAGGCGAAAGGAAGAACGCGGGATTGGGAGCTGCTCACAATATTGTACGACACCGTAAAGCTGCAGCGCCTGCCAACCCGAAGAGAAGCTGAACAGAAAAACCCTCCGCCGCAACCGGAAATAAGCTGGGAACTGGCGGACATGGAGCTGGGACAGCTGGCCGAGCTGCTGAAGTACGCCCTGGAACAAGAGGGCAAAAGCGCAGACTACGAGCTGCTCATGGGGAATTATCTGCTTAGCCAGGGAAGGCCTGAAGCACAAAAAATGCTCGCCGCAAGCATGGCCCGAGAAATACAAATCAACGAGGTGCCAATGCTGAGAATGCCATACTTCAAGGCCAGAATGGAAAAAATGAAAAGCATGAGCAAAGAAGATATCAAAAACGAGGCGGCAGAACTGAGAAGACGATACCCGCAGGAATTCAAAGAGGCCGCAGAAAAAATAAACGAAATGTATAAAGAGGCGAAGTGATATAAAACCCAGGCCAAACGAGCAGGGTTTTGGACACTAAGACACACGAAGACACAGCAAGGCACACCAAGACACACCAAAATAGACCCCGTCCAAAAAGGGGGTATCGTAGCGCCTCTACGAGGCGCCGGTT
>JAAZIY010000040.1 GCA_012800625.1 Lentisphaerota bacterium | reverse complement strand
CGGTGAGAAACTCGCAATAGTTGAGCAGCCCAATCTGCAGGCCGCGATGCTCCAGCGCCGTGTTGAACAGACCGATCTCTAGTCCCTTGGAGATGCTTTCCACCGAGTTGAAAAGACTGATGCTCAGACCCGAAGAGGCACCGGAGACATTCACCAGGCCGACCTGCAGGCCGGCGAAGCTCTCGCTGGAACGGTTGAACAAGTTGACTTGCAGAGCCGAGCAGTTGCCGTTGATTGAAACCAGACCCAGGTCCAGCCCGGCCACGTTCTCATTGCCGCCGTAGGGCAGGTTAAGCTTGAGACCGGAAATGTCGATCTCCTCGGGCACCAGCTGAGTCCGGGGAGCCCAGATGCTGATCTGTAAAGCCGAGGTGTCAAATGCCGACAAGCCAAGACAACAGCAAAAAATCACCGCAAAAACAATTAAATGCTTCTTCATCAGTAGTACTCCAAGCCAATTTTTAAATAAAAAAAACCGTCAACTATAAAAGTAACATACAAATGAGTTTTTTCCACCCCGGAAAACCAGAACCTGAATACTGAGGGCAAAAAACTGCCAAAAGGGGGAGGACACTAAGTCACACGAAGCTACACTAAGTCACACTAGAAGCCCCGGATCGACTTTTTCATTTCGGTTGACAAGCTGCTTTTAGAGAAGTATCTTAATTTTTCCTCAAATCGAGTCTGTCAAAAGGACTGCCTGCGAACCCTGCAACCTAAGTACCCTTCTTTAGCGAGCCAACTGATTTTTTCACCTTCAGCGAGAGCAAAATGCACAAATCGTTCAGCGTCAATATTGCCGAAGCCGCCAATTCAGGAGCGGTGCTGCAAGCCGGTATTGCCAGGCAGGAAATCAGCAACCGGGAGGACGCGGTCCCCATAGCCGACCCTCTGTACGCCACCGTCCTCGCCCTGGCACAAGGCGATACCCGGGCATTGATTATCGGCATGGACGTAACCGCCATAGGCGGCAGAGCCATTAGCGACTATATGCTGCCTGACGTGGGCGAAGAGTTCCTGCCGGCTCTGCGCCAAAAAATAGAGACCGAGCTGGGGTTGCCCGGAGAACATGTGCTGGTCAACGCTTCGCATACGCATCCGCCAGGAAGGATGCTCTGCTCTGATGAAGAACAGATAGAACGCTGTTTTGCCGCCGCCAAACAAGCCCTTGGGCAATTGCAAGCAGTGAGAGTTGCCGCTTTTAGCCGCAAGGCAGCAGGAATCTCCATGAACCGCACGCTGCGGCTTAAGGATGGCCAGGACTGGTCCATCCGACACAGCATTCCAAGCCCGCCGCCAAAACTAGTCTGTGGCGCCGGGCCGCTGGACGACATAGTGAGCGGTATACGCTTCGAGCGCCTCGACGGCAGCCCCTTGGCTTTGCTGTTTAATTTTGCCTGCCACCTGCTTTTTGGCAACTATGACGGTGCCCTGACGGCAAACTTTCCAGGCCTGGCAGCCAGACGCATAGAGGCCGGACTGGGGCAGGGCTGCATGGCTCTGTTCTTGCAAGGAGCCGCAGGCGATGTCTGCGATGTCGAGTTCAAAAACTTTTCCAAACCGCGCGACATAGCCGGCTTGGCTGACAAGCTGGCCGCCGCAGTTTTGGCGGAACAAGCTGCACTACGTTGCAAAAATGCCAATCTGAGCCTGCATAGTGAAGAAATAATGCTACCTAGGCGCAAGGACATTCCACAACGACTGCAAAAATTACAACAGCAACAGGTCGAACTACTAAGTTCTCTGCGCTTCTGCACGCTGAATTTCGACGAGTTCTGGCCGCTTTACCAGGAATCCCTGCAGGCTCCGGCCAACGCTGACCCAGAACATATGGCCATGCGTAGCTTCAATCAGAAAAACATAGACAGATATATAGAATGCCTGCGCAGTATGGAGCAGTTAAGCAAAATAGAGGATG
>JAAZIY010000260.1 GCA_012800625.1 Lentisphaerota bacterium | reverse complement strand
TCGGCGCGTTTTTTGACCAGGCTCTGCAAGCGCCGCAGGCGTTTACGAAACAGGTCGGCAGGCAATCTTTTTGCCGGCTTGGCCTCTGTCTCCAGCCCTTGATTTTGCCTGCCCTGCTCCACTGCCGCCAATATTTCGGCACCGTATCTTTTGATATTCTTCGGCCAGAAGGCTGGCACTCGTTGCAGTTCGGCAGCTGTGCGCGGTTTCATTTCGGCCAGGGTCAGCAGTTGCTCGTCTCTGAGCAGCCTGGGTCTGGGGCGGTCTAGTTCCCTGGCTTTGCTTTCACGCCAGGCGGCCAGTGCCTTGAGCACGGCCAGTGATTCGGCATTCATGTACGGCGCACTGCTGGCAAAGCGCTTCCAGGCCTGGTCAGGCGGCTCCTGGGCATAGTATTCAGGCTGTTCAAACTGCCGCATTTCCTCGGTAAACCAGGACAGATTCCCCAGTTCGCCCATTTTCTTTTTTAGTTCTCCGGCCAGCTGCGGCAGCCAGAGGACGTCTTCGCAGGCGTACTGCATTTGTTTGGCGCTCAGGGGGCGCTGCAGCCAATCGCTGCGTGTCTCGCCCTTTTCCAGGGTGATCTGCAAAACATCAGTAAGCAGCTTGTTAAGCGAGCATGACAGGCCCATGCCGCAGAATGCCGCCGCCAGGCGGGTGTCAAAGATATTGACCGGGAGCAGCTCTTGCTTGCACCAGCGCTGCAGTATAGGCAGGTCGCTGGCGGCCTCATGAAGCACTTTCACGATGTTTTTATTTTCAAGCAGGGCGGCCAGCGGGGCAGTATCTCTGATGCGCAGCGGGTCAATCAGCACACAGTCATCCTGTCCCCAGGACAGCTGTATAAGTGCGAGCTGAGCATAATATGTGCGCTCCCAAACAAACTCGGTGTCCAAAGCAAGGCAGGCCTGCTGGCTGGCAGTCTGACACACCAGTTCCAGAGCCTCGTCGGTATCGATCCAAATCGGCATTAAATATGCTTTCTTGCCGCCCTTCAGGGGGCATTTAGTAATTAAAGCTTTTAAATGGCTCGCGGGGCGCAAGCGGTGCTTGTTCGCGGCAGAGCTTCAGATGCTCGATGCCGCGGCGTATCTCGGCGGCGACCTGGTCAGGCTGCGAGAACATCTCCTCGAAGGAATACCAGCCCTCGAAGCCTATGCAGTTCATGGCGAAAAAGACTTCTTGATAGTCAACCAGACCCTCGTCAAGATGACATTTTTCCGGGCGCCAGACCTGTCGTTGGCGCTCGCCAAGCAAAAGCCCTTGCTGTTCTTTCCAGCGGATGTTTTTGACATGCACATAGCTCATGTAAGGCCCGATCACCTCGGCGGCGCCGCGCGGTCGCACAAAGCCCTCTATATAAGTGTTGGCCGGGTCGTAAATGACGCCGAAGACCGCCGGATCCAGGCCGGCCAGCAGATAATGTGCCACCACAGGCGAGGCAAAAACCGAGGAGCCGTGCGTCTCCATGACATAACGCAGTCCGCTCTGCCGACCTAGCTCTTCGATGCGCTCCAGCCCATCGCGGGTCATCTTCAACAAATCGAGGTAATTATCCGGCTGATGCAGAGCCTCCTCGAAATTATATGCATACCAGGGGTGCGCCACGCGCATGGTTTTCACGCCGCTGGCGGCGACGGTCTCGGTCCAGCGCTTCATCTCCTCGGTATTCAGGAGCTTGCCGCCGTTGATAAAGGAGATGACTTGTAGACCGGCGTCTTCAGTGAGCCGGATCATCTCCCGACACTCTTCCTGCAGGCCCTCGAGTCCATTCATGCCCCATTCTATGCCGCCGGCTCCGCAGGACTTGATCAGCGCGACCATCTCGGCATTGCTGAAATTTTTGCGCAGCGAGTTGGTATTAACCGCTACTTTAAGTTCTTTCATGTTGCGCTCTTTCATAATAAGATGAGGCTTAAAGATTCAAAATTTGCACTGCCTTAGGCGGCTTATGCGGCGCCGCGGGCGCCGCATAAGCCCTTCGTGTCCCTTCGTGTCCCTTCGTGTCCCTTCGTGTGCCTTCGTGTCCCTTCGTGTCCCTTCGTGTCCAGACCCCTGCCTGTTTGCTTTTTTATCGGGGCAGCTTATTTGACCTTGAGCTTGGGCATTTTTTCAAGCACTATCCGTTCGGCCTCCAGGTTCCACATCCCCATATTGTTTGCGCAGGCCTCGGCCAGCTCGGCATACACCGGGTTGTTTTTACCCAGTTCCGGCAGGTCGGCGATAGCGGTAAGCGGGAAGTCCTGATGCGTATAGATGAGCTTTTTGCCACCGGGGATGTTGGGCAGATTCAACGTGCTGTCCTTGGCCGCGGTCAGACCGCCAATGTGGGTGATCATCATGGAGGGATTGATGACGCCTCTGCCCATCAGGTCCAAGGCCTCGCGGATATCAGCGGTAGTGCCGCCGGAGGTACCCACGATGTGGGTGCCGGCATAGTGCACATTGTAGAAATTAAGCTTGGCGCTGAAGGCCGGGTCGGTGGGTCCGGCAAAGAAGTTCAGGCAGCCGTCGCGGGCCAAAACGGCGTCGGCCTGTTCGACCAGGGAAGCCACCGGTGCCAGGACAAAGACATCGTGAAAGCCCTCGCCTTCACTGACAGCCATCATGTCGGCCACGGCGCTGGCGGTCTTGGTGTTCAAGTACACCAGCTCCACCCCGTATTTAGCGGCGTTTTCCGGGCTTAGTATGGAGCTGGCGCGGTCCAGCCGGGGCTGGTCAATATCGGTGACCACGATGCGCTTTGGCTTGCGCGGGCCGTGCACCAGGTAGTCGATCAGTCCCAGCCCCATAGGGCCGGCGCTGGCCAGGCAGGCGCAGTTGCCGCCCTCGACGATCTCCATATTGTGCTGATAGCTGCCCGGGCTGATGTGGTACTGTGCGTGGCAGGCGCCGATCAGGCAGCTCATAGGCTCGCTTAGCGAGGCCATGAAAAAAGCCTCGCCCTCATATTTCAGCAGGCAGTCCATCTCCATCACGCAGGAGGGAATACGCACGTAGGTGGCATCTCCGCCAATTTCGCCGAAGGAGTAGCCCGGCGCATCCAGGCTGCCCTTGTACATCAGAGCCGGCTGTATGCCGAAGCGGTCGCCAGGCTGGAATTGGTCCTGCCATTTTTTGCCCACCTCCAGGATGCGTCCGGCGAACTCATGTCCGATAATAGGCGGATTAGTGGCGCAGTCATCCGGCACGCGTTTGTGTTCGCAGCCCTGTTTGGCCGCCTTGTAACTGGACATGCAGATGGAGTCGCAGACCACCTCGGCGATGATGCCGTCATCGCCGCAGGGTGACAAATCAAAGCTCTCAAGGCGCAAGTCGTCCTTGCCATATAGCCGTAAAGCGGTTGTTTTCATAAGTTTTCCTTTCCTTAAAAACCGAAGACTAAGTCATGCAGGAAATGTAATGCCCATTGCCGGGAATTCAAGAAAACCGGGAAATACGAGGCCGGAAAGCTCTGGCTGTAAGTAGTAAAACTAAACGCACGTGTTTTTTAGCCTATTTGCATTTACTATTACAAAAACGCTCACGTGCGTTTAATTATACAAAAATGCCCACGTGCATTTAATTATACAAAAAATCCGCTGTGCGTTTTGTCTGTCAAAACCATTGCGTCACCCAAACATATATTACGCTTGCTTTATTCTTTTCTCACAGCGAGAACCAACCTATCCTGCTATGCGGCAGATTTCTTCAGTGGATATTCTTGAATGCTTCATAGAAGCAGTTCTCATGGTTCATCTACTTGCCATTTTCTTCTCCGTATGCTTTTTGTTTTCTTCCAGCCTTCTTCAAGGGCTTCGTATGAAATAACCCGCTTGTTCATTTGCTTTTTGTCTTCTTCCCCCGTTTTCCGCTCGGTTTTTTCCGTTGTGACGGCAAACGCCGCCTATCACGATTTGCGAAAAAAAGGTATGCCACTACATTAAAAAGATGTGGGAACTGTTCTCCGCCGGCTCATTGCCTATTGGCGCTAACTTAACTTAAGCCTGAAAAGCATTGTTCTCCGCCGGCTTTAGCCGGCGTAAGTTCGTAGTTCAAGCTTTAGCTTGCGCTCTTAGCCGGCTTTAGCCGACGTATGTTCGTAGTACAGGCTCATTGCCTATTGGCCTATTGGCACTAACTTCACAGTTTTTAAAGAAGAATCAAGGAAAAAACTATTGTTAAAGGTACTAGGTAAACTCTTGCTATGCAAGATATTACCCTAAAAGAGGGCGCGAAGTGCCTTTTTTAATCTTACCAGCGGTGTGGCGCGTAGCGCCATATTATAGTAACCCCAGGCACGGAGCGCGAAGCGCGAAATGGCTGGGGAACAGGATACCCCCCCCCAAAACTGGTGCTTAAAAGACGCTACAAATGGGCCGAAATTCTTGGATATAAATAAATTTCTGTAGTTGGTGCCTTCTCACGCCAGCTAAAGCCGGCGGAGAACAACGCAAGCTAAAGCTTGCTAAGAGCGCAGGCTAAAGCCTGTACTACGAACATACGCCGGCTAAAGCCGGCGGAGAACAACGCAAGCTAAAGCTTGCTAAGAGCGC
>JAAZIY010000259.1 GCA_012800625.1 Lentisphaerota bacterium | reverse complement strand
TGGGCTTTATTAGGTTGCCCCTTCGGGGCACCAAATGGACAGATTCTCAAGAAAAATTGAAATTTCAACAGAAAATTTGCGTTTTTTAGGCTATTTCACCGAATTTTTCTGTTTTATCCAACTATATTTTTCCAACAAACCAAAACGGGCAAGCGGCTTATGCGGCGCCGCAGGCGGCTCATAAGCCCTTAGTGTGCCTTTGTGTCTCTTCGTGTCCCTTAGTGTCCTCCCCCTTCGTGTGCCTTTGTGGTTCAATGGCTTTTTGGACTCGGTTTATTTAGAGCAATTCGGGTTGTTTGCTTGTCAGGCCTGGCAGGCCAAAGCGTTTTTCGCCTTTGGCGGTGACGATTCTGCCGCTAGGTGTGCGCAGCAGGTAGCCCTCCTGGATAAGATATGGCTCATAGACATCCTCGATGGTGCTTTCCTCCTCGCCTACAGCTACTGCCAGGCTTTTCAGCCCCACCGGCCTTCCTTTGAACTTCACCAGGATAGCTTCGAGGATGCGGTTGTCCATATCGTCAAGTCCATCCTCGTCTATATCTAGTTTTTGCAGGGCCTGCGCCGCCAAGTCCCGAGTGACATTGCCGCCGTTAGGGCTTTTTACCTGGGTATAGTCCCTCACCCAGCGCAATAGGTTATTTGCTATGCGCGGCGTGCCACGGCTGCGTCTGGCGATCTCGAAGAGTCCCTCAGGCTCTGCGCCTATATCGAGTACTCTGGCGCTGCGGGTCAATATGGTCTGCAGGTCATCGGCGTTGTAATAGTCCATGCGGCATGGCATAGTGAAACGCGAGCGCAGCGGCGCTGAGAGCTTTCCCTGCCTGGTGGTGGCGCCTATCAGGCAGAACTCGGGCAGGTTAAGGCGCACTGAGCGGGCCCCGACGCCCTGTTCGAGCATGATGTCGATAACGAAATCCTCCATGGCGCTATAGAGGTATTCCTCGATTTGTATGGGCAGGCGGTGAATTTCGTCGATAAACAGTATGTCGCCCTCGTCCAGGCTGGTCAGCAGTCCGGCCAGGTCTCCGGGTTTTTCGATGACTGGTCCGCTAGTCGATTTGATATTGCAGCCTCGGCTATTGGCGATAATGCCGGCCAGTGTGGTTTTACCCAGGCCTGGCGGCCCGCAAAGCAGTATGTGGCTCAACGGCTCGTCGCGGCCTCGAGCCGCCTCAACCATGATCTGCAGACGTTCCTTCACCGTGTCCTGACCGGGAAAATCAGCGAATGACTGCGGTCGCAGACCCAGCTCGAAGCTTTCCTCACGGGCATTAAGCTCAGAGGTGATTAATCGTTGCTTGGGCATAAGATATCTTTTTTTGCTCGGGGTTCAAAGAGGGCTAGACCTATTGGCGCTAATCTGGACCGCATCCAAAAAGGTCATAACACCGAAAGGCCGTTAGTGGCGCCCCTACAGGGCGCCGGATCCGGGGGGGCCTTTACCCAGGGTGGCGCTCGGCTCCTACGGAGCCTCGCTTACCCTGGGCTTTATTAGGTTGCCCCTTCGGGGCACCAAATGGACAGATTTTCAAGGAAAAATTGAAATTTAAGCAGGAAATTTGCGTTTCGATGCTATTTTATCAGGTTTTTCTGTTTTTTTGGAATGAAATCGTTTTGTTGGGAAATCTGAATTTATAGTTTGTCTGCTTAATCGCTTCCTTTTAATATTTTTTTTGTGTCTTTTGTGCTTTTTGTGGTTCAAAGGCTTTTTGGACGCGCGCCAACCTGGACCGCGTTTTGGACACGAAGACACACTAAGACACACGAAGGCCGACAGGAGGCAAAAATTCCGCATTTGGCTTCAGGCATTCAGCCTGGCCAGGGTTTTGCGTATGAGTTCGGAGGCGCTTAGGCTTTCCGGCTTGGCTTCTTCGCTGATCTTCAGCACTGCTTTGCTGGCTGCTTCTTTTTTGTAGCCCAGTGTTTCCAGGGCTGCCACGGCGTCGGCGGCCTGCTCGCTCAATCTGGCTTTGTCTGGCGCGCCGGCGCCCGCCGGAACCAGGTTCTCGAGCTTGTCGCGCAGCTCGACCACCATGCGTTCGGCGGTTTTCTTGCCCACCCCGTTGATCTTGCTCAAGGCCTTCAGGTCGCTGTCGGCAATGGCCTGGCAGTAGTGTTTGATCGACATGGAGCTAAGCACGTTCATGGCCAGTTTCGGCCCTATGCCAGGCACGGAATTGAGCAAAATGCGGAATAAACCCAGTTCTTCTTTGGAGTAAAAGCCGTAAAGCTGTAGTATATCCTCGCGCACATGCAGATGCGTATGCAGGCTTACTTGTTGTTGCAGCGGTGGCAGGCGGTCTATGGTGCTTAGGGGCACCTGCAGGGCATAGCAGATTCCCTGCACTTCGATGACAGCCTCGGTCAGGCTGTTTTCCACCAAGACCCCGGTGATTCTGGCGATCATGTTTTTTCCCTTGCGCTAAAATTAAAGACTGCGCTGCAAAGCTACTACAATACCTTGGATAAGCAGGTTTTCCAGCGGTAGAAACAGTGATTTATAGTCTTTGTTGGCTGGTCTAAGCTCCCATTGTCCCTCGCTAAGGTAGAGTGACTTGACCGTGGTCTCCCCGTCCACCAGGGCAACGACCACATCGCCTATGGCTACATCCTGCGATTGTTTGGCGATGACCAGGTCGCCATCCAGAATACCCAGATCCTTCATGCTCTCGCCTTGCACTTGCAGAGCGAAAAGCTTGCTGCCGGAGGTGCGTTTGCTGATCAGGCTGGGGTCTATGTAAATCTTGCGCTCGACATGCTCTTCGGAGAGTAGCGGCGCGCCGGCACTGATGCGCCCCAGCAAGGGTATGCTCAGAGTCAGGGAAAAGTGCCGCCTAGGCCGACTGCCTACCACGCTCAGGCTGCGGGCCTTGGAGCTGCGCGTGAGCAGACCTTTGCGCTGCAATGCACGCACATGGGAAAATGAAGTGGTAGAGCTGACCGAAAAGTGCTCCGAAATCTCGTTGATAGTGGGCGGCATCCCCTGGGTTTGTGAAAACTCAACGATAAAATCCAAGATCTCTTGTTGGCGTTCGGTTAGTTTGGCCATGATTTCTCTCCTACACACTAAAATTTATTGGCTAATATTTATTCTAGTGTGCTTTGCTAAAATTGCAAGTCAGGGAGAAGAAATTTTTTGGGACCTGTGGGACGGGGGGACGGGGGGACGGGGGG
>JAAZIY010000258.1 GCA_012800625.1 Lentisphaerota bacterium | reverse complement strand
GCCGGCGTGCAACCCACTAATTGCACCAACTGCCAGGCTCCTTGCCTGCCGCACCGCGTCTGCCTCCAGTGTGGCATGTACGGCGGCAAACAGGTCATTACTCTCAAGTCCGACAAGAAGGACTAAGCCCGATGGCCGGCATTCCGATAGCGGTCGATATAATGGGCGGCGACGATGCTCCCGCGGCTCTGGTCAAGGGTGTGGCTGCCGCTTTGGACAGCTATGGGGAGCGCTACCATATTTTTCTGGTAGGCGACTCCGAGCGCATCAGCGACTCTTTGCGCTGCGTCGGCAAGCTAGGTCATCCTCAGCTGGAGATAGTCGAGGCCCCTGATTGCATAGGCATGGGCGATCACCCGGTAAACGCGGTGCGCAATATGCCCAGGTCCTCGATCAATGTGGCGGTGGACCTGGTGAAGAAGAAGCGCGCGCTAGGGGTTTTCAGCGCCGGCAACACTGGTGCCGCGGTAGGCTCTTCCTATCTCAAGATGCATATGCTGCCCGGCCTGGAGCGCCCCTGCATCGCCACTGTGCTGCCGCATGAAAACGGCAGCTTTGTATTGCTTGATTCAGGAGCGACGGTGGACTGCTCGGCGCACAATCTGGCGCAGTTCGCAGTCATGGGCGACATCTACGCACGCACTGTGCTCAAACGCAAAGAACCCCGCGTGGGCATATTGTGCAACGGCACCGAAATCAGCAAAGGCAATCACCTGACCATAGAGGCCTTCAAGCTGCTGCGCGACGTCGAAAGCATGAATTTCATCGGCAATATCGAGGGACGGCATCTGTTTGCCGGCGAGGTAGATGTGGTGGTTTGCGATGGCTTCCTGGGCAACGTCGTGCTTAAATGCTCCGAGCAAATGGCCAAGTCCATGGGACAGATGCTCAAGCGCCAATTAATGGAAAAAATATTGTGGAAACTGGGCGCGCTGCTTTCCCGCGGCGCCTTCAGAGAGTTTAAGAGGCGCCTGGACCCTGCCGAGGTAGGCGGCGCCCCATTGCTGGGGGTCAACGGCACCTGTGTTATAGGACACGGCAACTCTGACCCCAAGGCAGTCAAAAACGGCATACATGCGGTGGGAGAGCTGATCAGCCAAAATGTCAACGAGGCCATAGTGGAGCAAATACATCATTATGGGCTGGACAATTTGCTCAAGCCGCACTAAGAGATATTTATCGGACAGCGGCATATGCCTGGCACCCCGCGGGTTTCGTACAAGAAGCCCCAAAAGCTCGCCTGCGCGCCTGAATATTGCCCTCTAGTCAAAGACTTCGCACCATGAGTATACGCATCGCATTAATGTTTTCCGGCCAGGGTGCCCAGCATCCCGGCATGGGCAAGGATTTTTTCGAACAGTATGCGGGCGCGCGCGACTTGTTTCGCGAGGCCGACCTGGCTCTGGGCCGCCCGCTATCCGACCTGTGTTTTCATGGCAGCCAAGCCGAATTGACTGCCAGCGCCAACTGTCAGCCGGGTATCTTCTCTGTCTCCCTGGCTGCCTACCAGGCTCTGCAGGCCGAGTATCCTTTCAAAGCGCAGGCCTGCGCCGGGCTGAGCCTGGGCGAGTATGCCGCGCTGCACTGTGCCGGCGCGCTGGGCTTTGCCCAGACCTTGAGGCTGGTAGCCAGGCGCGGAGAGCTTATGGACCAGGCCTGCCGGCAGCAGAACGGCGGCATGGCCGCACTTTTGGGCCTGGAGCCAGAGCTAATCGAGCAGCTCTGCGCCAAACATCAGCTGGAAGTGGCCAACTACAACAGCCCTGACCAAACCATCGTTAGCGGTCCCGACCAGTCCATAGACGCCGCCCTCGAGGACTTGCGCGCGCTGCGTCAAAAGGCGGTCCGCCTGCAAGTGGCCGGCGCCTTTCACTCCAGTCTCATGCTCGAGGCACAGCGGCTTTTCGCCCCTGAGCTTGATAAAGTTCAATTAAGCCCGCCGCGTTGTCGCTTGGCGCAGAACTACAGCGGCGGCTTCGCATCAGACCCCGCCGAAATCTCCGCCAATCTTCTGCGCCAGGTTTCCGGCTCGGTGCGTTGGGAAGCCTGCTTTCGTCTTCTTATGTCCCACAGCGATGTTTGCCTCGAACTAGGTCCGGGCAATGTACTTAGCGGCCTGGCCAAGAGGATAAACCGTAATTTCCCGGTCTTCAGCATCAACTCTGTAGACAGCCTGCATAAAACCCTAAGCGCGCTGCGGGAATTGCAATAACATACCCGCAGAACCGCTTCGTGTGCCCCACAGATTGGAGTTTTACTTATGCTACAAGGTTTAACTGGTCAATGCGCCTTGATCACCGGCGCCACCCGCGGCATAGGCCGGGCCATTGCCGAGCGCCTGGCCCAGGCCGGGGCCAGCCTGGGTATAGTCGGCACCGATCTGCAGCGCTGCACTGCGGTTGCCGCGGAAATCAGCAAAGCCTACCAGGTTGAGGCAATACCCTTCGCCTGTGATGTGGCGCAAACCGCTCAGGCCGAGCAGACCCTGGAGGCGATGCTCGAAGCCTACGGCAAGATAGACATCCTGGTGAACAACGCCGGCATAACCAGAGACAGCCTGCTAATAAGACTGGACGAGCAAGACTGGGACGCAGTAATCAACACCAATCTCAAAGGAGTGTACAATTTCTGCAAACCCGCCGCCCGAGCCATGATGAAGGCAAAATACGGCAGAATCATCAATATCTCCTCAGTGGTCGCACTCTGCGGAAATGCCGGACAATGCAACTACGCCGCCGCCAAAGCCGGTATCATCGGCTTTAGCAAATCGCTGGCCAGAGAGCTGGCGGCAAGAAATATCTGCGTCAATGTCATCGCACCCGGATTCATTAACACCGACATGACTGAAGCCCTGCCAGAACAAATCAAGGAAAAACTAAAAGACAGCATACCGGCAAAAAGAATTGGCAAACCAGAGGAAATCGCCGAAACCGTGGCCTTCCTATGCGCACAAAATAGCGCTTACATTACAGGACAAATTATCAGCGTGGACGGCGGAATGAATATGGCGTGACACAAGATGAAAAAGTGTCAATCTGCGTAAGACCCTAATAGCCAAATAATTAAAACTGCAAAAAACGCATTTGCATTCTTTGGAATAGGAATTATCTTAATTGGATTCCACAACATGTATTTTTCGTCATGGTTTTATTTTCATGTTTTCGCATGCCTTGCATGCCGACTAGAGGATTCAAACTTCAGGAGTAATAAATGACTAACATTGAAGATCAGGTGAAGGAGATTATCGTTGAGCAGCTGGGCGTGCGCAAAGACCAGGTGCAGGCACAGGCACGTTTTATAGAAGACCTAGGCGCGGACTCCTTAGACACCGTCGAGCTGGTAATGGAGTTCGAGGAAGCCTTCAGCATCAAGATACCCGACGACATCGTCGAGAAGATGACCACCGTCGGCCAGGCCGTCAGCTATATCCAGGAGAAAACCGAGGCTGACTCCTGACTGACTAGGCTGTTTCCTGTGACTTGCTGTCACCAACAAACTGCCCCATACTACCAGAGACCACACTCCGACCGGGGTTGTGGTCTTTGTTTTTACTGGTGTTATATTATTGTGTCTACTTAACCCCTTTCCAAAAGTCTGGCAGAGCCAGTGCAAAACCAGCCGAATGAGGAAAGGGGGCTGAGCAGAAATGTTGAAACAAGGTCAAGGCCAAAGCTAAAAAACACTTCGTGTGCCTTGGTGCATCTTAGTGTGCCTTCGTGTTCAATCTTTTTTTTGGACCGGGTCTTCGTGTTCAATCTTTTTTTGGACCGGGTCTACTCGGCAAGGCCGCGGCATTATATAGAGAGAAATCAAGGGAGTTTTGCATGAATACCTGGCGACGTGTGGTGGTTACCGGGATGGGAGTGGTCTCACCAGTGGGCAACTCGGTCGAGTCGGCCTGGGAGGCTCTGTTGGCAGGCAAGTCCGGCATAGGCCGCATCAGCCGCTTTGATGTCAGCGAGTTCCGCAGCCAAATAGCCGGCGAGGTCAAAGATTTTGACATAGGCGCCTACCTCGAGCCGAAAGAGGCCGCCAGGCTGGACCTCTACTGCCATTACGCCGCGGCCGCCGCACACGAGGCCATGACCCAGGCCAGACTCCTGCACATGGCCGAGTTGGACCGTGAGCGCGCCGGCGTGCTGGTGGCCTCCGGCATTGGCGGCATCGCCACCACTTGCACACAGCAGGGCATACTGAGCGAAAGAGGCCCTGGCAGGGTCTCGCCCATGACCATACCCATGCTGATTGCCGACATGGGGGCCGGCTTCCTGGCCATCAAACACGGCTTCAAAGGACCCAACTTCGGCCTCAACAGCGCCTGCGCCAGCGCCCTGCACGCCATAGGCGAAGCCGCCTGGGTCATCCGGCGCAACGACGCTGACATCATGCTTTGCGGCGGCAGCGAGGCGGCTCTCATTCCGCTCAGCATCGCGGCATTCTCCTCGATGCGCGCCTTAAGCACCAGGAACGAGGAGCCTGAGCTGGCCAGCCGACCCTTTGACGCGCAGCGCGACGGCTTCGTCTTTGCCGAGGGAGCCGGGCTGCTGGTGCTCGAAGAGCTTGAACACGCCCTGGCAAGAGGCGCAAGCCCCCTGGCCGAAGTGGCCGGATACGGCGCCAGCTGCGACGCCTACCATGTCACCGCACCGGCCTCGGACGGCTCCGGCGCAGCCCGAGCCATCCGCGAGGCGCTGCGCACCGCGCAGATGCAACCCGAGCACATCGACTACATCAATGCGCACGGCACATCCACACCCATGAACGACGCCGTCGAAACCCGCGCCATTAAGCTGGCCCTGGGCGAGAAGGCCTACAACTGCCCCGTAAGCAGCACCAAATCGCAGACCGGGCATATGCTCGGCGCCGCCGGCGGCTTCGAGTCAATGGTCTGCATCAAAAGCATCCTGAGTGGAATCATACCAGGCACGATGAACTACCAGACGCCAGACCCGGACTGCGACCTGGACTACGTGCCGAACCGCCAGCGCAAAGCGACAGTGAACAACGCGCTCAAGATTAATCTGGGCTTTGGCGGACACAATGCCGCGGTACTCTACAAAAAATACGAGCCGGCTGAAGGGGCCTCCTGAGTGAGCCTCCCCTGTCCGGCTGCGCTATTGGCCCAAACCAAAAAAGAGCCGCGAGGCAGGCGCCCGCATTAGTGCATTGTTTTGGAGGACTGAAACCGGGCTTCAAGCAAGCTTGAACCCGGTTTTCTTGAACTTTATGATAAACAGGCAAGAACCAGAGCCGGCTGCCGAAACGCAGACGCTAAACCAGGCCCACAAGCGCGACAAGCTGGCTGCCGCTGAAAAGCCGTCGCCGTCCAGTGCCGAGCCAACCAGCCTGAAAGAGCAGCGCAACGCCAAAAAAAAACCAGGCGCACTGCGGCTTTTAGGCTCGCTGTTGCAACAGCACTGGCCGCAGCTGCTGGCTTTTTTTCTGGTCTGGCTTTGCGGTGCCTTTCTGCTTTGCAGCCATTTGCAGAAACCCGTGCAACTGCGCGTACTCGAACAGTTTGCCAAATTCACCCTGTATGCCGAATTTCCCTTTACCTGCCTTGACTCCAAGGCCCAGGCGGAATTAGAAGAGCAGGCCAGGCGCTCTACCCCGCCGGTATTTGTTCTCAAGGAAGGCCTTTACCAGCAGAGCAGAGCCGCTTTCGAGGCACGCATCAAGGCATTGCTTGAAACCGAGCCGAAACTGCTGCAAAACAACGCTGAACAGGAGCTGCGCAAGCTTTTTAAAAACACCAGAACCACCAATATATTTTTTTCCTGCCTGCAAGCGGTCATCCACAACGGCATACTCGCCGATGACTGGCAACAACAGGCCGAGCTGCGCCAGCACTGCCCGGAGGCGCACAGCGAGGCCTGGCTGCTGCAGGACGGCAGACCCTACAAGCGCGATTTCGCCAGCCTGCTCACACTGCGCAGCGCCGCCGAAAAACTGCAAAACAGCTTTAGGGAACAGACCGGCAATCCGAACATAGACCTGGGATTCTTGCGGCTTGCCGAGCTGCTGCCGGTCAATTTGGAGTTCGACGCCGAGGAATTCGAGGGCTTGCTGAAGCAAAAGCTGCGCGAGACCAAACCGCCCCTGTTGTCTTTCAAGACCGGAGACCGGGTTTTGCAGCCCTCCAAACAGGACGAGGAAGCCCTGCAGGCTTATTTGCAGGAGGGCAGAAGGAACTTCAAGCCCGGCCTAAGGGCCTTGCGCCTGGAAATCCGCCGCGAGAGCCTGCTGCGGCTTATCCTGCAAACTCTGTTTATCGCCAGCTTTATTTTCAGCATGAGTCGCCTGCGCATCGCCCCTGCCAGCCTGGAACAGCGCCTCTCGGTAAGCGCGGTCGCACTCATCCTGCACTTCCTGCTCACCTTTGGCGCATTCTATATCTACGGCAGCAATGATTGGCCCTTCGCGTATCTTCTTTGCCTGCTGCCTTTGGCCCTGGTGCCGGCTTTGCTGGCCAATCTGCTCGGCGGCAGAGTAGCCGTCTGCGCGGCAGCCACCATCGCGGCATTGCTGCCGCTGCAAATCAGCCTCTGCAAACTGCAGTATCAGCTCTTTTACTATGCGGTCTTCATCGGACTGGTGGGAGTGGCCTTCTTCCAGCGAGCCAAAAAACGACGGGACTTCCTCGTAGGCGGAGCCGCCGTCGCCGTGGCCATTATGCTCTCGCAGCTCTTCTTCGCAGTGGAGCAAGGCATGCTCTTTGGGCAGTTCAAAGCATATTTTATGAAAACACTGTTTTTTTCCGCCGCCAACGGTATCTTGGTGGCGCTGCTCTGCATGGCCCTGCTGCCGCTCTTCGAGATTTGCTTCGGCCTGGTAACCCTCACCACCTTGTTGGAACTCAACGACAGCAATCACCCCCTGCTGCGCCGACTCAGCGAGGAGGCTCCCGGCACCTTCCAGCACAGCATGAATGTCGCCACCATCGCCGAGGCCGCCGCCAACGCCATAGGAGCAAACGCCCTGCTGGCCAGAGTGATGGCCCTGTTTCATGATATTGGCAAACTGGAAAATCCCGGCTACTTCGCCGAAAACCAGCGCGAGGAGCCTAACCCGCATGACAGTATGCCGGCGGCGGAAAGCTTCAAGGCCATCAGCGCACATGTCAAAAACGGTCTGGCTCTGGCGCAAAAATACCGCCTCAGAAGACCAATACGCGCCGCCATCGAACAGCATCACGGCAATAGCCTGCTGAGCTTCTTCTTCGACAAAGCTAAAAAAGAGGCCGCCGAGGCCGGTAAACCCGCGCCCGAGGAAGGCAGCTTCCGCTATCCGCACCCGCCCCCCCTGCAAAAAGAAATCGTCATCGTCAGCCTGGCCGACGCCTGCGAGGCCGCCGTCCGGGCACTCTCGGGCAATCACCGCGACCGCAGCCGTTTCTTCAGCAAGGCCGCCGAATTGCTCGAGGACAGCGAGCAGCTCGAGAGCGGTGAGCAGCAAAAACGCCTCAAGGAGTTTCTGCAGCGCCTCGAACAGGAGAAGAACATGGCGCTCACCAGTGAGAGCATAGCCAGTCAGATAATCAAGATCATCGACGAGAAGTGGAGCGACAAGCAGTTTGCCGAGGCCGACATCACCACCTCCGAGCTGGAGGCCATCAAACAAAGCTTCCTGCGCACCTTTATGGACATGTACCACTTCCGCCCGCGATACACCTCGAACGAAGACAAGGCTGAAAACGAGACAAAGCATGAAAATCAGCCTGGCATATAGCTCCGGCTTGCCGGAACTGGCAAACGAAGAGCTTTTCTTGGAACTATCGAGGCAGTCAGCCCTCGAGGCCGGACTGCGCCTGCAGGGCGGCATTTTGCAGCTCATCCTGCTCGATGTCGAGGAAATGAGCCGGCTCAATGCCCTGCATCTCGGGCATGAGGGGCCTACCGACGTCATCAGCTACGACTTGAGAAGCGAGGCCGCCTGGCAGATGCTTGACGAACAGGAGCCGCCCATCGCCGCGGAAATCTATCTCTGCCCGGCGATAGCAAAGGAAAATGCCGCCCTCTACGGCAACTCCGCCTCCAAAGAACTGCTGCTCTATGCCATACACGGAATGCTGCATCTTTGCGGAGAGGATGACCAGGACGAGGAAGAGCGCCGCGGCATGCAGCGCAAGCAGGATGCTATCCTGGCTAAAATCGCCCCGCCCAACTGCAATTTCCTCTGAAGTCCTCAGACCAGAGGCAGCCTGGCAGGAATTTGGGCACGAAGACACACACTTGGTTTTGCGGTTCATTAGTGTGCTTTAGTGATTCATGGCCTTTGGACGCGGTCTGATTCCTGAAACTGATTGTTGATTAAGTCACAGGGAGTTTATGAGTACGAGCTTGTCATTAAGCGGCGCTTTATTCAGCAGTATATTTTTTATTGTCCTGGCTCTTGGCCTTGCCAAGCTGGAGGGCTTCAACCGTGCCAAGCTGCGCAAGCTGCGCGAGACCTCCAGGTCCCTGGCCGAGCAGCTCGAACAGAGTATCAGCGAGCGCCGCCGACTTGCCGGCCAGCTGCTGACCTTTCTGCTCTTCTGCCTTAGTTTCGCCAGCTTTCATCACTGGGGGCGCCAACAGCCCTGGCAGTTGCTCTGGGGCGCCATGCTCGGCGTCTATCTGCTCGGCTTTGTCGCCCTGCATATCAGTGTGGAAAAACTATCTCTGAAGAGTTCGGCCCGGCTGCTTATATCCTATCTCGCGCTCGCGGGCCTGGCCAGCTACCTGCTCTCGCCAATCATACTGCCGCTCAGCTTCCTGCTCGATAACATCCGTGCCGGACAGGCCGCCGACCCCAGCCTGGAAAAACCCAGTGCCGAAGACGAGATACTCTCGCTGGTCGAGGAAAGCCTGCAAGAGGAGAAGGGGGCAGGCTCGGCCTCCGGACTGGAGCTGGAGGAGAAAAGAATGCTCAACGGGGTCATCAACCTGGATAAAACCTACGTGCATGAGATCATGACCCCGCGCGTGGATATCGACGCCCTGCCCGAAGAGGCCAGCATCGAAGAGATCAAGCGCACCATTACCGATACCGGACACAGCCGCGTGCCTATCTATCATCAATCAATTGACAGCATCAGCGGCGTGGTCTATGCCAAAGACCTGCTCGATGACGATAAACTGGCCAGGGCGAAAAATGCCGGCGGCATAGCCCACAGCC
This sequence comes from Lentisphaerota bacterium, assembly GCA_012800625.1. GTDB lineage: Bacteria > Verrucomicrobiota > Lentisphaeria > Oligosphaerales > Oligosphaeraceae > JAAZIY01. The sequence continues at coordinate 3,378 of JAAZIY010000258.1, read as the reverse complement.
CGGTTTTTATCCCGGAAAGCAAAAATATCAGCGACCTGCTTGACGAGTTCCGCCAAACCCGCAATCATATCGCCATCGTCCTCGATGAGTACGGCGGCACCGCAGGCATGGTCACCATCGAGGACATACTCGAGGAGATCGTCGGCGAAATACACGATGAATACGACCACGGAGAGTCAGACAAGCCGGAAAACCTCAGCCTCGAGGAAGACGGCAGCCTGGTCTGCGACGGCAGGCTGACCATCTGGGAGCTTAATAAGCTGCTCGACTGCCATATCTCGGAGGAGCAAGGCTTCGACACCCTGGCCGGATATATTATGGCCAGCCTGGGAAAAATACCAAAAACCGGAGAACACCTGCTTGTCGATGAACTCGAAATTGACATACTCGAAGCTGACAAGCGCAAGCTGACCCGTCTGAAGCTCAGGAAAAAATCCCCGCCGCAAAACCCGGATAAAGCGGACTGAGCCAGACGGCAACCCGCTCTCTATTTTATCTTTTTTGCCTTCACCTTATCTTTTCAGCCATGCATCCATCCTTTCCGCTGTTTGTCATTATCCTGCTCATGCTGCTGCTCGAGCGCATCCTGGCGGGGCGTCTAACCCGGCATCCCGCCAGCCGCGACTTTATCCGGCGCTGCATCCTGCTGCACCCCAATGCCATCTCACTGATGCGCATTCCCATGGGACTGCTCAGCATTATACTGGTGCACTACGGCTATTGGCAAAGCGGCATGCTCTGGTTCGCCTTCTGGATGATAACCGACCTCACTGACGGCACCATAGCGCGAAACTGCCAGCTCGAGACCGAAACCGGCAAGTGGCTGGACCCGCTCAGCGATAAATGCATGTATTTCCCCGGCCTGCTATATTTCAGCATAGGCTCCAATATCAATCCGGAGCTGAGACTGGAATTGTGGAGCGTGCTCCTGTTTATCTCCATAGACAGCCTGGGACAGGCCTCCCGCCTGTTCAGCCAGAAGAAGGCGGCCAACTATTTCGGCAAAGGCAAGACCGCCCTGGTCACCATTTTACTCTCCAGCCTGGCCTTTTACAATATGCAGCCCCTGCCATTTATTAGCGGCGGCACGGTCAACTATATCATGGCCAGCTGCAATCTGCTCGCCTTCCTGTCCTTTTACCTGAAGGTGATCCCGGACCAGTGGTATGCCAACACCCTCACCTTCGCCAACTTCGCCTGCGGGCTAGTGGCAATCTGGATAGTGTGCAAGTACGACTGGTTCACCACAGCATTCGTACTGATTTTCGTAGGACAGTTCTTCGACCTCTTCGACGGCAGGCTGGCGCGCAAGTTCGGCTCCACTAAACACGGCGCTATCTTTGACGACATCGCCGACGCCACCAGCTTCGGCTTCGCCGCCGCCTGCATCGTCTACCGCGGCCTGGCCTTTTATGAAAGCGCCATTGCGCCCTGGCTGGCCCTGCTGCTGGCTCTCTTCTATATAATTTGCCTGCTTTACCGCTTGTATCGCTTTTTGTATCCGGACCGGCCGCAGACCCAGGGCATCTTTCAGGGCATGCCCTCGCCGGCCGGCGCGCTGCTGGTCTGCTCCGCCGTCCTGGCCGGCATGCGTTTCTCCCATCCGGCCAGCGGGCTAATCACTGCCGCAGTAGTAGTCGTCAGCTCCTGCCTGATGGTCTCCAACCTGCCATATTTGCATTTTGGCCAAAGCCTTTGGCCGAATCTGCCCAGAGGCATAAAGCTGCTGTTGCTTGTGGTCCTGGTTATCTTTGTCAATATCGTCCTGGTCAAAAAACATGACTGGGAGGCCGGCTTTATCTGGCTCTGCCTGGCACTCAGCCTGACATACGCCATATTCGCCGTGCAAGGCAAAACCAAGCCAAGGCTGCTTTGTCGAAACGAAGCCCAGTAACACGCAGGGTGCCAGGCATAAAAAAAGGGCGCCGGCGGCAAATTGCCGCTGACGCCCCGCGTGACAAGCCGCCTTTCAGCCATTGCTGTGGCTTAGTGTGGCTTAGTATTTAACACTACTTGCAGCAGCTCGAACAGCTCGAGCAGCCGCCGGCGATGACGCGAGCCATCTCCAACACCTTGTTGGAATAGCCCCACTCGTTGTCATACCAGCCCACCACCTTCACAAAGGTCTTGTCCAGCTGTATGCCGGCGCCCTTGTCAAATACGGAGGTACGGCACTCGCCAATGAAATCGGTGGAAACCACCTTGTCATCGGTGTAGCCCAAAATGCCTTTCAGCTCACCCTCGGAAGCGGCCTTCATGGCGGCGCTGATATCCTCGTAGTCGGTCTCCCGCTCCAGCTCGACCGTCAGGTCCACCACCGAGACATTCGAGGTGGGCACGCGCAGAGCCATGCCGGTGAGCTTGCCGTTCAGCTCGGGAAGCACCTTGCCCACCGCCTTGGCGGCGCCGGTGCTCGAAGGTATGATGTTCTCCAGAATGCCGCGACCGCCGCGCCAGTCCTTCATCGAAGGCCCGTCAACCGTCCTCTGCGTGGCAGTGGTGGCGTGCACCGTGGTCATCAGACCGCGCTTGATGCCAAACTTGTCGTTAAGCACCTTGGCCAGCGGAGCCAGGCAGTTGGTCGTGCAGGAGGCGTTCGAGATAATGTCCTGCCCCTGGTAGTTGCCGTGGTTGACCCCGTACACAAACATGGGCGTGTCGTCCTTCGAGGGAGCCGAAAGAATGACCTTCTTGGCGCCGGCGGAAATGTGCTTGCGGGCAGTCTCGTCGGTCAGGAAAAAACCGGTGGATTCAACCACCACGTCAACATCAAGCTCGCCCCAGTTCAAATTGGCAGGGTCGCGCTCGGCAGTCAGACGAATGGACTTGCCGTTGACGATCATACGATCACCCTCGACTTTTACATCACCGCAAAACTTGCCGTGCACCGAGTCGTACTTCAGCATATAGGCAAGATACTCAGGCTCCAAAAGATCATTGATGCCCACTACCTCTATATCCTCGCTGAAATTAGCCACAGCCGCACGAAAAACCATGCGGCCTATACGACCGAATCCATTGATTCCTACTTTAATCATGCTGAGATCTCCTTTTTAAGCAGTTTGCCATATTCCTAAAACCTGAGCTGTAAAGAAAACAGACCATCAGGGAATCCTGTTAATATATGGCTTGGAAGCTACTTGTGCAATCCAATTTTCGATTTTTTTCAAAACGACAACGCATACAAAGCCAAACCCCGTCAAAAAGATGAGCGCCGCACTCTTGACATTAAGACACGCGAAATCACACAAAGTCGCACTAAGCTTTTTTAGCCCGATTTGCCTCGCCCCGCTTTTCACAGCCTCCTATCCTACTTGCCTAACATTATCCAACCTCCTAATTATCACATTTACAGATTTGCATCATGAAACTGGCCAT
>JAAZIY010000257.1 GCA_012800625.1 Lentisphaerota bacterium | reverse complement strand
TATTGATTAATCAAAAGACGTAAAGGAGCCAATGACAAAACCGGTCAAATGCGCATGTTGTGATCATTACTTCATCCCGCGCGCGAACAACAGGGAGAAGCAGAAGTATTGCGGCTCTGTCGACTGCCAGAAGGCACGGAATCGCCTCAAGAACAATTCCTTTCGCAAGAGGAATAGAGCCGATATCAAGTTCAGGCTCTCCGAGGCGCAGCGCCAGCGCGACATCCGCAAACGGCGCAGGGAGGCTGCGACGGCCAATGCCGCCAAGGGCGCTGCGCCGCCGCACGTGCCGCGTCTTGAATTTGACCCTCAGGATGTCATGCTTGGGCTGACCGCAAAGTTTACCGGCGGTGACAGTCTATTGCGTCTTCCGGTCTGGGCGTTTAAAAATCGTATATATTCAGGCCGATTTTTGCGTCAAAGCGGCGCTTCAGCTCGCCAGGGTCTTGGCGCAGGCATATCTCGACGGTGGCGCTGACTGTGGCGGCCACCAGGTGTCCGCCAAAAACCTGAAAATCCGCGCCGGAGAAATTTCCGTGGGCGTGCACATATGTCTGTGTCTCGAGACGCGAGACATTGCCCAGCAGCGAGGTGATCTCAAAAGTTCCCTGGAACTTGCGCTGTTGATAAAGCTTGCTGTCGGGCTGAAAAAACCCCAGGGTCACCGCTTTGACGGCACCGAAGCCGCTAAAGCTGGCGGCGGCAATATCATGGGCGGCGGCAAACTGGCGTAGGCAGTCTACAACTTCGGCGCCGGGGTCCAGGCGCAAGTAGTAAGTCTCCCCGATTTGATGAAAAGCTAAGGACATCGACTTCAGCTCCGATAGTAATAAGTAAAAACAGGCTTCGCAGGCTCTTAGGTTGCCCCTTCGGGGCACCAAATAGACAGATTCTTAAGAAAAAATTGAAATTTCAGCAGGAAATTTGTATTTTTCATGCCATTTCATTGGGTTTTCTGTAACGGCAAGCGGCTTATGCGGCACCGAAGGCTTTTTGGTCACTAAGACACACTAAGACACACTAAGACACACAAAACCACACAAAACCACACTAAGGCGACAAAATCGTCTTCGTCCAAAAAGAGGCATTATTGTTTTTCGGTGGCCAGCGGCAGCCAGAATGGTATGGAGAGATTGCCGGCCTTGTCCTTGGCTGCACAGCTCAGCCAGGTCAGACCTGTGCTTTTGGCGCGCAGTGCCTGCAGGTCCAGCGGCTCTGAGACCTTGTAGCTTTGCTGCCAGAGTTCTTTTGCGTTCTGGTCAAAGGCATTTAGCTCCAGTCCGGCCAGGCCGCTTTTATCGAAGGCATGCCATTTAAGCTCATCCACAGTATCAGCTTTCTCCGGCAGGCCATAGACAAAGAAGTCATCGAGCATGAGCTGTTCTCTGCCCTCGACCCGCAGGCGTCTGAAATCGATGCTTTTAATGGTGATTTTCTGCATCTCTTCGGCAGTCAGGCCGGCTTCGAGGAACATTTCGCGCACATTGAAGTTGAAGTTTTGCCAGGTTCCCGGCTTCCAGTCAAACTCTTGTTTGCGGTTTAGCTCGAGCACATTTTTGCGCGGACGCGTCAAAGAGATAGTATAGACCACGTCACCGCTTGTAGTAAGCAGTACGTGCAGCAGCATTTTTTCGGGCACTGCCGAGAGCCGCAGGCGGAAAGCCAGATATGGGAACTGTTCTGGCTGCCATTTGACTTCTCGGCTGATTTGGCTGCGCTTATTATAGGCGTAATTAATCAGGCAGGGGGATTGCCCGGCTTTGTTATACACCTGTACATCGCCGCTGCGATGTGCCGGCAGGGCCTTGAAGGCCAGGGTATCGCTGCGCCGCCCGTCCCAGTTATTGAAGTAGAGCACAGTTTTAGGCATGATCAGCTGTTCCCAGCTTGGACCTTGCTTATCACTCTTGTAGTCAATCTTCACCGGGATACTATAGCGCGCGCTGGCATTGCCGGCACCGTCAACTATGTTGTCTATGGCCAGCTCGATCTCGTCGCCGTCGGCTGCCTGGTTCAACTCCGGTCGCAGTATCATGGGGTAGTTCAGGTACAGGCTGTCCTGTGCGGCCTGATGCGCGAAGCGGTTGCTCCAGGTGTCCAGTTTGCGTTCCTTGCCTGCCACCAGGAAAACGGCGTCCTCAATCGCCCAGGGCGACAGGGCGGCATTGTCCAGGCTCACTTGCAGCTCCACTCCGTTGAGCAGCGGGTCTTTGCTATCGACGAAGCGGTGTGATACCTGCAAGGGTTTGCGGTCCAGCAAGAAAGGCAGGTCGGTTACAGCTGATTCCGCGCCCAGGCTATCCTGCGCCTTCAGCAGGAGATGATGCACGCCGTCGGGCAGCTTCCCCAAGTCCGGCTGGATTTCCTTGCCATGCTCAGTCTCCTGCCATGCAATGAGACCCTGCTCTTCGCTGTTGCGTGGCCAATATGCCAGGTCACCGGCCAGCACTGCGAAGAACACCTTTGCCACGCCGTCGGCATCCGCATACTGCGGCGTGCAGCGCAGCTGTTCGGCACTGTTGACCGCCGGACCGAAGACCAGGTCATCCAGGCCGATTTTACTGAATCGTCCGGTTTGGTCTTGTCCTGCACTGGAGCGTATTTGCATGGTGCCGGGCAGGAAGCGGCTGGCCGAGTAAGGCTGGCGCACGAAGGCGTCGCTTACCAGGCCGGTCCAGGTCTGCCAGCGGTTGTCACGGATAAACTTTTCGGCATAGCGCACCTTTTCTACTCCGTAAGGCTCATCCTGCTCGGAAACCATGGCATAATGCGTGCCATTAACGAAATGCAGGCTGACATGCGACATATCCTCGGCCCTATAGCGAAACTGAAACACGGGAAACTTAGCCAGCGAGAAGCCCAGGCTGTGTGTGCTCAGCAAGCGTCCGCGCCCGGCATTATTGCTGACCTGCAGAAACTGCCGCTGCAGCGAGTTATCAAAGCTGAGGAACTGCTTGTCGCTGCCGTCTTTCAGCTCAGATGCCACTTCATAGTTTTTGAAAAACTGGGTAAATCCCTGCAATTGCACCAATACGGGCGGGCCATTTTGGCTACGTGTCTCCAGGCTCAGAACCCGTGTTTGCGCTCCGCTGCCTGGGTCCACGCTAAGTTCAAGTTCTCCTTTGCTGAAAGCCTCTATGATGACCGGCTCGGTAGGCGGCAGCCTAAAAAGCAGGCTCTCGCTCAGGCTGGTTTTTTCCGCCACCAGGGGCAGCTCTCCCACTTTAATGCTGGCTTTGGCGAAACGCGGGTCCACGTAATCGCTGTCGCAGCTCAGGCGCAGCGCCTCGGGCACCGCGGCATCCCAGGCCAGGCTAAAGGGAACCGTTTCGGGCAAATGCAGCCAGAGCAGCTTTTGTATGAGACTGCGCCGACCTTGTCTAAAGAGCAGAAAAACCTGGTTCAGGCCGGTTTTCTGCTTGGCCAGCAGCTGAGCACGCAGCTCCTCGGCTCCTCCTCCATTTCCCCAGAAGAGCTGGTTCCAGGGGTATCTGGCATACAGCCGCATTCCCTCGGACAGCTTGATTTCCGGGAGGCCATAGTAGACCGGCTGCAAATTTTTCAAGGCGTATGCCTGTCCTGGCCCATTGCCGCCTATGCCGCTGGCCAGAAAGTCCAGTTGTTCTATGCCGAAGCCATGCAAGGCGACCGCGCGGTTTTCCTTCAGGTTTTCGCCCTGGCGCAGGCTGGACGGTATCCAGGCGTAGAGCGGCTGCCAGTCTTTGCGGCTAGCTGTGACCTCGGGCAGCGGCTGTAGCTCGCTGTTGCCGCTCATAAACCAATCTTCTTCACTGAAGCTGCTGCCGCTAAGATGATGGAAGTAGCGTTCTTTCACCGAAATCGCCTTATTGTCATCCAGCGTGCCGATAACATAGCTCAGGTTGAACTGAGCTGCCGCGCTGCGCTTGGCCTCAAAATACCAGCCGGCTACTTCGTTCAAAGCCAGGGGTGGCAGCAGGCTTTTGACGAACATGTCGCCGCCCCCAATGTGATTGCGCAGCAGGAAGCCATCGCTGTTGTGCGAAAAGTATTCGAGTTTGGCATGCCCCACCGGGTCTTCACTACGCCAATAGGCAGCATGCAGCGGATCCAGCGGAAAGCCGCCCAGACTGGCCGAAAGCGGTGCCGGTGACGGTGACGGCGCTTTGCACTGGATATCGGCGTCCAGAGGCAGCATCTTCAGCGGCAGTTCTCGTGGGCTAGCCTTTTCACAGCTGATCTTGATCTGCGCCAAGGTCATGCTATGCACAAAGGTCCAGATACCGACTAGGCCTTTTTGCAAAGGCTCCTCATCGCTGGTGGAATATATTTTCTCATCATCGAAGTAGAACTCGAGCATCTTGCCGATTTTGCGGATTTTGATGTAGTACCAGGCTCCGTGCACCGGGCGTCCTTCGGAAAGCAGCGGATTAAGCACGCGTCGTACTTGTCCCTTGCGCAGGCGCGGCACCAGGTACTCCTCGCTGCTGGCAAGAGCCTGTCCGTTACGATAGAAGCGCGACCAGTTTTGCGAGCGGTTATGGTCCCATTCGGTGCAGGTGAAGGTGTATCCGCTGGAAGGGCTGGTTTCGGCAGCCATCATAGTGCAGTTCAGGTTTCCGGCATGGCTATAGAACTCGTGTCTAGTGCCAGCATAGAATTCCAGGGTCATATCTCCTTCAAAGACCTGTTTGCGCCAAAAGGATGCTAGCCCATCGGGCGCCTCACCGATCATATGCGACCAGCTCGGAGTACACTGGAAGCGGTTGATTATCTGCCAGTCTCCGCCGGCGGCCAGCCAGGCATGCGGCGACTCATTGAAATACTCGTCTATAACCATGCTGCGCGTCACCTTGCTCTTGGCCAGGTCAGCTATGCCGTAGCCTTTGCAATACACCCTTGTGCCATAGTTTTTCAAGGGCTGTGGTAAGCGCCCTTCCAGTACCGTCTCGCCATTCCAGACCAGCCAGAACAAGTATCCCTCGCAGTGAAAATCAAAAGTCTTGGCGGCGGTTTTGCCGCGTTCCTCCTCTGGAAAAGCAAAGACGTATTCACTAAATTCTTCGGCACCAGGCTCTTGAAAACTGATATTGACGGCTTGCTCCTCCACCTTCAGGCGCAGACTTCCCTGAACGCCGTTCTCCGGCACGGCCAGATGCAATTCGGCACCGGGCTTGGCCGGCAGTCGGATCATGAAATCGCTAAAGAAATCGCCCTTGTGCCAGTAGGCCTCCTGCGGCCCGGCTATCCACTGTCCCTCAGGCGAGGCCCAATGCCGCATAAAACTGTCCGCCTGGAAGACCGGGTTTTTCTGTTCCTGCTCCAAAAACTGTTCTCTATGCCTGGAGAGCTGCATTTTGTAGAATTGTGCCTGGCTTGATTTTCCCAGCCAGACTCCGGCTCCGCCGGCCAGCTCTCCTTCTCTGTGCACCACGGCCAGCAGTTTGCCGTCCAAGATAAAGCGAATACGTTCGTTTCCGGATGCATCCATGCATAGTTCGAAATCCTCTTTTGGAGCCGGCACGCTCATCTGGCTTACATTCACGTATTTGCCGTCGCTTTGTCGCTCCTGCAGCCTTACCAGGAGCTGCTCGCCCTCATTTTTCAGTCCGAAGATATAGTGCGGTTCTTCCGGCTTGGTAAAACCGGCCAGCAGCCCCAGTTCCCAGTCAGTGCTTTGCGGCTTCACCTTGCAGGAATAGACCAGGTTCG
>JAAZIY010000256.1 GCA_012800625.1 Lentisphaerota bacterium | reverse complement strand
TGCCAGAGTGGCGGAATTGGCAGACGCGCTGCGTTCAGGTCGCAGTGTCCGCAAGGACGTGAAGGTTCAAATCCTTTCTCTGGTACCAGTACTTTACAGGCATAAACAAGCCAGAGTGGCGGAATTGGCAGACGCGCTGCGTTCAGGTCGCAGTGTCCGCAAGGACGTGAAGGTTCAAATCCTTTCTCTGGTACCAGGCCTGCTCCATAGCCGTCCTCACCAGGACGGTTTTTTTTATTCAAGCCAGCATGGAGTAATCATTATGCCCTACACGGTAAAAAGAAGCAACAGCACACCGGCCTTGAAGGCCGACTGGCAGGACCCGGTCTGGCAGCAGGCCGAGCTGGGCGAGGTCAGCGTAGTGCGTCCCGAAGGCAGCAACCATGTGCCCCAGGTCAACTTCAAGCTCTTGCATGACAGCGAGCATATCTACGGTATCTTTAGAGTCGAAGACCGCTATGTGAGGGTGCTGGCCACCGAATTTCAGGCCTCGGTCTGCAAAGACTCCTGCGTCGAGTTCTTCTTCAAACCGCATCTGGGCGCAGGCTACTTCAACCTGGAAATGAATGCCGGCGGCGCCTTCCTTATCTATTATGTGCGCGACCACCGCCGCAGTGAAAACGGACTGGCCGACTTTGATCGACTAAGCCCCGAAGAGGGCAGCCAGATAAAAGTGCAGACTACACTGCCAAAAACTGTGGACCCAGAAATCAGCGAAGCGCTGACTTGGTGCGCACAGTTCGCCATACCCAGAAGCCTGATAGAAAAATATAGCGGCGGCCCGCTCAGCCTCGAGGCACAGACCTGGAGCGCCAACCTCTACAAATGTGGCGACGCCACTTCGCATCCACACTGGATATCATGGAAACCGGTGTCTGAAAAGAATTTCCACTTGCCGGAATGCTTCGGCGAGCTTATATTAGAATAACACTATTTTCGCGAGAGTGGCGGAATTGGCAGACGCGCTGGATTTAGGTTCCAGTGGTTAACACCGTGGGGGTTCGAGTCCCCCCTCTCGTACCATAAAACTGAGTGTCTCTTAGTGTCTCTTAGTGTGTCTTAGTGTCCAAATAGAACCAATAGGCCCGCCCTGGCTCCAGTATATTAGGCGTTTTATATTCGCCCATTTCTAAAAACCAGGCCTGCATATTTTCGGGCAGCTCGGTTTCGCTGATAATGCCTTGCAGCTTCCAGCCCTGGGCCTGCGGCAGAGGCTCGGGATTCTCAAACAGTGCCTTGCCTTGCAACTGAAGCTCTGCACCAGGATTATAAATCATATAGCTTTTGCCTGCCTGCGGCTCACTGGCCTTTACCCAGGCTCGATTTTGCAGCTCATAGGCCAGCAATTGGCTTTGCCAGCGCGCCCGGCTCTCCTCGTTTGGCTGCAACTCTAGCACCAGGCTATTCCAGCCGGCGGCAAGCGTGCGCGTGTTCTCTGTGAGCGTGGCGTAGATAGGCAAGAATTCCGGTTTCAGCTCGGGATGGTCAAAATCGTAGCTGTCAACTATCACCTCTTGCCTCCCTGGCTCGTTAGGCTGAAAATGACCGCGTATATTCCTAAGCCAGTAGCTTTGGTCGTCTATCGTCAGCTCCAGATCGGCAATAGTGGCGGCGTCGGAAGCCTCATACTCCTTGTCCTCGGCGCTTAGCTGCAGCATGATGCAACCTCTGCGCTGCACAATCGTGCACTGAGCCCCTTTGCCAGCGGACTTCAAGCTCAGCACAGCGCTGCGTTCCGCAGTGCCGGCATTCATGCTCAGCAGGCACTCGACAACGCGATTTCCACTGCCGCTGCTTTCAATCGGCTGTATAAAATCGGCATTGCTGCTGAGCGTCCAGCCTCCCTGGCAAATAATGTGCAGGAAAACGCTTTGCGCCTGTGGATTGCGGGTTTGCAACTCCGGACTAAGCAGCACCGGGCTGGCTGGCAGCCCCAAAAAATTCCGTAGGCTGGCTGGCTCCAGTTGCCCAGTGTTATAGGGATTGTGTGTACGCAACAGCGTCCTTTCACCATTCTGATATTGCAGGACGCTACTTAGCGGCAAACTCAGATATCCTGAGACAAACACCAGGCCTTTGCTACTTGCCTCATCATAGTCCAAGTAGCAAAGCACGTAGTCCTTTTCCAAGGCAAAGGCGATATCACTGATTGCGCTAAGATTCAGGCGCAAGTTGCCGGTATAAGAATTCTCGTCTTTGCCCACCAGCAGAAATATCAGCTTGTCTTCCTGCTCGGCCTGGTTCTTTGCCTGCTCCCAGTCCAGGTGCCAGTTAAGCCGGTTCCAGATTATATATGCTGTGTCGCTAGTGCTTAGTCCGGCGCTGTTGCTTACCTTGATGCGCAGCATACTGTTGCCGCTTTTGGCGCCTGCCGGCAGCAGCAGTATCTCGCGGCGCAAGCCCTCGCCGAGCAGGCGGATATTCTCGTCGGGAAACAAGTCGGGATGGCTGCTTTCCAGGCTGACGCTGTCGCTGGCGGACTGCAGATGCAGGACCAGCCTGAAAGTGCCGTCCGGCTCGCGGCGCACTACATCGTGTTCGAGACTAAACTGGGGCGGTGCTGCCGAAGTAGCTGACTGCACAGTAAGCGCCAAAGGCTGCGATTTAGCCTGCCACGAGCCGGCCACCCTGGCTTCCAGATAATACTCCGCTGCGCCTGCCGCCTGCGCCGTCAGGCTGTATTCACGCAGGTTCCCAGAGATGCTATCCGAGATTATACTGGTATTTCCGCCACGTTTGACACTGAGCCGAAAACGCTCTGGATTGCCATATATACGCGGGTAATCCCAGGATACGGTAAAGTTACTCTCCTGCTGGGCTGCAATCTCCCGGAACAGCGCCGTTTTCGCCGGCAGAAAATTAGTGATGGCCTCTACTACCACGGAGCCATCATCGCCATCATCAAGTTTATACCAGCCTGAAGCCAGGCCGCCCCAGCCGTAGTTTAAATAATAATAGTCCGTGCCGCTATGCTTGGCTAGGACGCTGGCGACAAAAGAATGCCCTTCTATGCTGACATGCACTGGGTAGCCACTCGTTATATCACCTCGAATAAGCTGAAACAAAGTGGCACGAGGCTGTTTCGTTAGCTTTTGTAACCCGGCAAAATGAAAATAACTGTGCATGGCTGGCACCACCATATTATTCCAGGTGGCGGTTTCCTCAACACTGAACATAGACTCGAAGGCCACGGCCAGATCAAAGAGCAGGCGCCCCAGCGCCAGCTCTGAGTCGCCGGGCAGCTCAGTAAAGCCGCTAATGTGTTCCGGCATCAGACCCCATTCATAGGGGCTGGAAAAATCAGCGCGCATTCTGCCTTGCACATCGAATTCCGGATATCTCGAGTCGCCGCTGAAATTCCAGGTTTTGCTGCCCTGCCCTCTGGGCGGCCATTGATGAAAGCGCATCAGCAAGGCTGCCGCCACCGGCTCGCAGCCGGCCACTGCCGGCAGCTCAGTGTCTGAATGCAAATAAAACAGGTTATAAGGCCAGTCTTGATGCCAAGGCTCGCTGATTAAAGGCTCCTGCAGGATTTGGCCATTGGGCTGCTCTAGCGGCGCGGCACGGGTCTGTTTGGCTTCGAGCAAGTCGGCCCAGGCGCGCCGGTTTTTGCCCTGATACTCATCATTGCCGCGGGTGGCCGGCTGACTCAGGATTTCTTCATAGCGCCGGTTCTGCTGCTGCAACAAAGCCCACAGGCCGCCGCTCTCCGGCCGCAGTGGCGCGCTAAAGTCGTAAAACTCCGAAAAAGCCAGCACCGGCGGCAGGCCATCATCGGCTCCCATGACCAGATAGCCCCGGGGCGCAAGGCGCAGGATGCGCAAAGACGGCAGTCCAGCAACGCTCTCTAACCCGGCAAGCTCATAGTCGCTGGAGAAAACCGGACTGCTGTCCAGCCAGTTTTGCGCCGCCAAAAGCAAGTCGGCCTCAGCCAGCGGTGCGGCAAAAAGCGGGCTGCACAGCAGCAAAAAAAACAACGTGCAAAAGAAGTTCTTGGCCATATGTGATATATTGTAAACATGCGTGAATGACAAAAAAAACTCGATGAAATAGCATGAAAAACACAATTATTTGGCACACTGCCCCTTTTAGACGAAGACGACTTAGTGTGCCTTAGTGTCCAAAATTTCCTGTCCACAAAAAGCTATATTGCATTTGACCTGAAATACGCGACAAAGTTGCAAAAAACAAAAAGAAAAAAACGACTAGCCGGATTGTCTCAGGCTAACTATAAGCTGAAAATACATTACTGTAAGCTGAAATCTAAAAAAGGAGTGGCAATGCGTAGCAAAGCAGAAGTGATTACAGCGGTTTTGGCGGCCTTCGAGTCGCTGCGCGAAAACATCGTGGAGATCGGCGAATATGTCTGGCAAAACCCGGAGCCAGGCTACCGCGAGTTCAAAACCGCAGCACTGGCCAAAAAAACCCTGCAGGAACTAGGCCTGCCACTGCGCGACAAACTCTCAATTACCGGTATGCGCGCCGATTTGGACAGCGGCAGACCCGGCCCCACATTGGCCATGCTGGGAGAAATGGACTCGCTAATCCTGCCCTCACACCCGCAATGCGACCCGCAAAGCGGAGCAGTGCACGCCTGTGGACACCATTCGCATATCTGCGCCATGCTTGGAGCCGCAATGGCCCTGTGCAAAGCCGGATTCCAACAGGACATGAGCGGCAAGATCGCCTTTATACCCGTGCCTGCCGAAGAATGCCTCGAGATCGCACGACGCCTGGAAATGATGGAGCGCGGCGAAATCAAGGCCATAGGCGGCAAGGCCTCGATGATACGCGAAGGCGTGTTTGACGATGTGGACCTGGCGATCATGAATCATCTTAGCGTCTCAGAAGTCTACCACTGCACCATACATAATGGCTTCGTGGTCAAAAACCTGGTCTTCAAAGGCAAAAGCTGCCATGCCGGCAGCCCGGCAAAAGGCATAAACGCGCTGAATATCGCAACCCTGGCTCAAAATGCACTGGCCTTGCTGCGCGAAACATTCACAGACCCCTCAATCAGAATGCATGGCATCATTATCGAAGGCGGCGCAAGCGTTAATATCGAGCCGGACAATATTGTTATGGAATATCTGCTGCGCGCCGACGACATGGAAAAAATAAAGAACCTGAGCGCTGTCTTTGAGCGCGCCGTGCGGGGAGCCGCAGAGGCACTGGGCGGTGAAGTCAAAATACGCAGCGTCCCCGGATATGCCGTTTTGAAAGACCACCAGGGACTATGGAAGGTATTTGAAGACGCAGTACGACAGCTGCATCCGGAAGCGCAGTTCAGCAGCAGCGGCAAAAGCACTGGCTCCACTGACATGGGGGACTTGAGCCTAATCATGCCGGCCATACACGCCACCGTGCCAGGAGCCGCAGGCACAGCGCACGGCATAGACTACCACACCAAAGACCAAGAGGCCGCCTACGTCGATAATGCCCGCATCCTGGCTCTGACCGCAGTCGAGCTGCTCTACGGAAAAGCCGATAAAGGACGGGAAATCGCCGCACAGCGACAAGACCTGATCAGCATAGCAGAATATATCAAAATGATGGACGCCCTTAGTGTGTCTTAGTGTAACTTCGTGTCTCTTCGCGTCCTCCCCCTCCGTTAGAACTCGAGCATAGCCTGCAACTGGCACCAGTAGCCTGACTTGCCGTCACGGAAGTAGCTGCCTGGTTTGAACTTGGAGAGCTTGGCGGCAAAGCTGAGCATATCGCTGGCTCTATAATCGAGCATTAATGACAGCAGGGTGCCCATGTAGCTGCCGCCGCCGCTGCGCGTCAAAGGAATCCGGGCATCCCGGTCGGTCTCGTCGGCATATAGATTTCCCACAGAAAAGTTCCCTTTCAGGTCTTTGCTATACACCAGGTTGATATCGCTGCGCACAAAGTGCATGTTGCTCCAGACCCCGTTAAGCATAATGGGCAGCAGTTCGTCGCCCCAGCGCGGATACTCGGCCAGCAAAGTGTTCCAGCCCTCGAATTTCCTAGTATGCGGGTCATCGCCGCTGGCATAGTAGTATTCCAGGCCCAGCGAGGGCGACAAGAGCGTGCCTTTGGGGGCGTGTGCCCGCAGTCGGGCGTCCAGCATATATGCCTCGATCGGGTCTTTGTCGCGGCTGTTTTGTCCGGCCTGCCTGGCCATTTCCAGGCTATAGTCCAGCTGTTCATCCAGCAGGCTGCCAAAGAGCCTGCCGCCCACGGTGTGCAGGCTCAGGTTGTTGTCCCGAGCGTGTGCGCGAATTCCCTTCATTTGGTCATCATAGACATCGTTGAAGATATAATACAGGTCGAAATTCAGTTCCTTGTTGAAATTATGCGTCCAATAGACACCGCTGCTCAGAGTGTCTCCGACGCGCAGACGCCGGTTCTGGTCATTGATAAAAACACTGCGGTCTTTCCACTGATTATAGAATACAAAGCCAGTCACCGTGTCTTCTTCGTCCTTATAGCGCAGCACTACGCCGTCCTGATAAAGGCCGCGTCCCTGGTCAAAGGGAGTGCCCTCGCACATAATCATGCCATTGCCCAAAATCAGGTCCTGGCGACCCAGCGTGAGCGAAAAATCGCTGCCGGCGATCGAGTCAAAATGGATAAACAGCTGGTCCAGGATTACCTCGTCAGGGAATCTCCAAGTTTCGCCTTTAACGTCATTGGGGTGCGACAAGAAATGCGAGCTTACCTTGTGCACACGGTTAGCCAGCCGGGCCTGGATACGTATGCCGTCGGGCAGCTCCAGCTTTCCGGCCAGCCTGGTGCGCACACGCAAATAGGTGGCATCGGCGTCACTCTTGCCGGCACTGGGAAAAATCACGCCGCTGTTAAAACCCTCCAGGCGTACGCGCAGATCACCGCTCAGACTCAAAGTCATGTCATCAGTCAACTCGTAAACCGCGGCGGCAGACAAGGGCAAGGCAAGGGCAAGCAAAAGCGAAAGCAAGACAAAATGCCTAGACATGGGTTCCTCCAGTTTCTACTAACAACAAACAAGAAAACGAAATAATATATACCCTGAAAATCAGCCGGCATGACACTTTGCAAAAAAATGTCATATGGTTTGGCGCAATTTTATAAATAGTCGCAGCAATTGCCAATAGTATGGTTTGCGAGCTATGCAGTTCTTAGGCGCCTTGTTTTTGCCGGCCCTCTCGGCGGCAAAAAAATAGCCGTTTTATCTTGCGGATAAAACGGCTACTTGCAGCTGTGTTTCGGCTTATGCCTGGCTTTCGCAGCTCTGTTGCACCTTCTTGGGATATTTCAGCAGAGCGCGCAGTTCGTTGCTTTGCAGCTTGGCCACCGCCTCTTCGCACATGCCCAGAGAAACCAGACGGCGACGTTGCATCAAAACGCGGCGACGCTTGGCCGCGCCACGCTTTCTGGGACGAACTTTATTCTTATTGCGATAAGTACTGGTAGCCATGCTCTTTGCTCCAAAATCATCAAGATACAATTCTAAGGATTCTGTAAAATATAAATATATTGCTTCTGGCGGATTTTTCAACCCGCAAGAGGTAATTGCCCCCTTAGCATGGCTTAGTGTTTTTACAGCTCGAGTACGCGCAGGGCGTTCTCGCGGGCCACTTTTTGGAAGACCTGCTCGGAGATTTCACCCTTGCTGCGCAGCTCCAGCAAGTAGTCCACCAGCGGTGTAGGTGTATCCGGAGCGCAGATATCGGTGCCAAAGAAGAGTCGGTCCTGGAACTCGTTGAGGAATTTGATGCTATATGCCCTATCCCTGGTCAAGGCATTGCAGCCACTGCCGGCGGAGAGATCGCCATACAGGTTGCCGTACTTGCGCATCAGCTGCGGCACTCTGCCCTCTTCCTCGATGCTGTAGTTGGGATATCCCCAGCGGTCCGAGAAATGCTTCAAGGGCGCCATTTCCGCCCAAAAGGCCTGCGAGTGCCCAAAGAATTTGAGTTTGGGAAAACGCTGCAGGCAGGTTTCCAGCTGCAGCAGTCCGGCATTGTCAAAAAGCCCATAGCTTTCACCGACACTAGGCGCGATATGGAAGGTGAGCGGCAGGCCGGCGGACTCGGCACCCTTAAACATATTCTGCACCAGCGGGTCGGTAAAGTGCAAATTAGCGCAAACCTCGCCTATGCCCTTGCAGCCTTGGTCTTTATAAAAGCTGAAGATATCATGGAATTCTGCTCTGATGCTATTGGTTAAGGCTCGCGGGTCCACATTGCAAAATGGTATAAACAGTGGGTGTTTCTGTGCCACCTCCAGTACTTCTTCGTTGGACTGAGGCACGTGTGAGCACTCCGGGTTTACGCCGGGCAAGACCACGGCGCGCTCCACCTCGATGGCGGCATAGCGCTCCAAAAGCTGCTCCGGTGTCGCATAGGCCTGTTTGCCCCAGCGTGGAAAACCCGGCGAGCGGCGAAAATGAACATGAATGTCGATAAACATAAGTACTCCCTTATCAGTTGTCCTTTGCCAATGATGACTACGGCAGGCACCATAAAGTCAGACAGGCCGCTGCTGAGTCGCTAAAAACTAGTCTCCATAATGCCTGGAAAATACTGCGCCTTAGTGGCCAAACTTTTGCCGCTCAGATATTAAATTTCCGGTTATGCACTCCCGGTGCCCAGCCGTTGCGCTGTGCCCACAGGTCCACAATATTGTCACTGCGATACAACAGGGTCTGATGGTCCAGGCGCTCGATGCCCATTTTCTCTGCCATATCGGCATGGTTTGGGCACATCACTTGGTAGCGCATCTCATAGGGGGGGGCTATCTTTTTAAGTGGAAACTGCTTAAGCTTCAACAATGCGTTCTTGGCGCCCTGGCGCAGCTCCTCGGCCACCGTCTCAAGCGGGTGGTTGACCACGGTATAGCGCGAGTAGGCTCTCTTCGTCTCAACCGTGCAGATTTGGCCCTGCAAAAACTCCTTGGCCTCACGGCAGGCCGCCTGGTCTCCCGAAACCAGGATACTTGGCACATCGAAGTATGCCGCCAGCAAGATACCAATGCCGATTTCGCCTATAGGCTCGCCATTAAGCCGAATTTCCGCTGTGGCATGACTATTGAAGGAGTGGTTCATATAGCCGTCGGCAACTCCCTGCATGGCGTGAGTGCCCAGCTGTATGGCAGCGTCAAAACCACTGACGCGGCTTACAGGGGCCAAGCCGCCACCCATATTGCCCAGCGAGACGCGCGCATGCAGGCGGTTAATGTCAATGCTGTTGCTGCCGCCATGTCCATCCCAGACCACAATCTCGGTGGCTCCGGCCTCAAAAAGCCCTTCACAGCAGGCGTTGACCTCCGCTTCCAGGCGACGGCAGGCAATATCCAGGTTCACCGTCTTGTTTCCTATGCCGTCACTACGCCCATTGACTCCGGCCACGCCTTCCAAATCGGTCATAATATAAATTCGCATATTAACTCCCAGCATCAAACAAAGAAACCATACAAGAGGGCAAAAAAGACCATGCATAAAGTTAATGCCTTAAC
The DNA here is from genome assembly GCA_012800625.1 of Lentisphaerota bacterium. Taxonomy (GTDB): domain Bacteria; phylum Verrucomicrobiota; class Lentisphaeria; order Oligosphaerales; family Oligosphaeraceae; genus JAAZIY01. Next base: position 60 of record JAAZIY010000256.1, on the reverse strand, counting down.
CTGAAAAATCCACAGAATTTTGATAAAAAGAAAAATCACGTATATCTTAGTGTGTCTTAG
>JAAZIY010000255.1 GCA_012800625.1 Lentisphaerota bacterium | reverse complement strand
GGTATGTCATGATGCAAAAATTGGCTCACTCCTAAAGTAGCCCCCGTCCAAAAATCTCTTGATTCACTTAGGCACACGAAGGGGGAGGACACGAAGAGACGCGAAGGGGGAGGACACGAAGAGACACGAAGTCTCAGGGCGTTGTTTTTTAATGGTTCTGGGGTGGCACAATTATTTTTACGTAATCATCGAGTATATGGAAATTAGGCCCCAGCATTCTGATGCCCGAGTTTTGTTTGGCTCCCGCGGCTCTATTTCTAAAGGCGTTGAAATGCCAGGGCTGGGCGCTGGGCGCCGTCTCGAATTGGCTTAGCGGGATTTTCATGCTTAGCAGCCAGCTATGGGCCAGTTTTTGCGCATGCGTCTCCATCTGGAATTCGCGGTTATCTCTGGTTTTAGGCTGGGTCAAGACGCGGTAGGCGGCATTGGCATTGATAACGATTTGCTCATAGCTGCCGGCTTTATCTGGCACCAGCATGATTTCAAAATTGTCGTCATTCCAGAAATTGCCCTTAAAGTTTTCCTGGCAGCTTGCCTGCAAAGCCGCCATATTGCTTTCCTGGGCGACTATGCCCAGGTAGAGATGAGCCGAGTCGCAGAGCAGATAGAGGCTGGCAGCCTGAAAATCCTCGCTTTGCTGCGGAGCACTGAAGTCCAGCTTTAGTGCCCCTGGCCAGAGCTGCGCACTGCTTTTCCAGTCTAGGGCGCTGCTAGCCAGTGGCAGCTTCAGAGTTCCCGTGCTGGCTTGCAGTCTTTGCTCGTTCCAAGCGGCCAGCTTGCGGCTGTTTTCCTCTTCTTTTTGAGAGCCTTCGTAGAACTGCTGAAAGTCCTGGTACAGTTGTGCAAAAAACTGGGAGTCGTCTTTAACTTTAGCCTGAGCTTCATTTAGCCAGGCCCAGGGGGCGGCCAGCTTATCGGCGCTATAGACATCATAGTAGGGGTTTTCCGAGATGTCGCGTCTGCGTATATAAAGCTGTTCCATAGCCTGATAAAATCCGGCCATTTCCTTTTCAGCCCCCGGGTATGCAAAGGCGCAGAATTCCTGTATGAGCGCAGCTACATCAGAGTTCACCTCGAAAAGCAGCCTGGCTTGGACGAATTGATTGAGGGCGCTAAAAGAGTAGGGGTTGAAATTCATTTCGCTGCTGATGGTGCCGCTGCTCAGTCCGGCAAAGAGCCGCAGGTATTCGGCGTTGAACTGCGGCGTCATGACCGGCATGTTCTTGGTGGGCTTGTCAGTGTAGCGCGGATAGCCGAAAAACATGCTGCGCTGGCCGGCAGCCTGCCATTGGCGGGCTACATCTACGGCAAAACTTAGGGAGCTAACATTGCAAAGATGAGGCGAGGCCAGGATATTGACCGTGAAGCGCTCGCCCAGCTTGCATAGTTGAGGCGGCGCATAGTATGACTTGCCCTTGGTCTGAGTGAGGAAGTAGACATCGGGATGACTCTGATGTATGATGTCGGCAATGCGTTTTTGGAAGCCGTAGACCGCTTCGCTGGTGATCAGCTCCGGGTCGGCTAGCTGTCGTTCTGGCATGGCCTGACACTGCGGGCACTGGCATAGATTGATGGGAGCGTCGCTAAATATCTTGATGCATTTTTTCCCCGGCGACTGGTTGATCTGTTTGATAATGTCGGCGGCGGTCTGCCGGATAACGGCGGGATTGGAAAAACAAGGCATGTGGTTGGGATAGTTTTCAGCCACCCTTTCGCCGTCACGCAGCATAAAGTATTCCGGATGCTCGGCGAAAAAGCGCTTTTTCCAGCGGTTAAGATAAATATAATAGATATCCATGCCGGCCCAGAGCGGCTGCGAACAGAGCATGCGGCGAGAAAAAAGCGCCAGGTCTTCGGAGCTATATGCGCG
>JAAZIY010000039.1 GCA_012800625.1 Lentisphaerota bacterium | reverse complement strand
ATACAGCTGGGCGATTTGACCCAGGGTGACTGCGGGGCAGAGGAACTGCAAGTCAAAGCCTTCGAAAACGCATTGCAGAAGCTCAAAGAGCACATCAAGGTGCCGCTGGTGTCCATCAAAGGCAATCATGACATACGCGGCGCTGGCGCTGAGCAGGCCTATGTCAAAACCATGCTGCCCTACCTGAACGAGGTTTTAAAACAGGAGACCGCTGTGGCTGGCAGCTCACATTATGCGCAAATGCATGAAAAGGACTTGTTCATCTATTTTGACTCCATCAAACCGGATATAGACTTTGTGGAAAAGGTGCTAGCCCAGCATGAAGACGCCAGGCATGTTTTCTTCAGCACACACTTGCCGGTATTACCCTGTTCACCAGGTCGTAGCGAGTGGATAGTCAACGGCTGGCGCCCCAACAATCCGGAGCAGCGCCGCCGTCTGGTGTCCCTTTTAGCCAGACGCAATGCCATAGTGCTCACCGCGCATATACATCGCACTACATTATTGCGCTACAAGTCCCAGGAGGGCGAGATCACGCAACTGACCAGCTACAGCATGCCCAGTGTTCTGGAAGGCAAATTCGTGCAGAGCAAGTTGGACGGCGAGGGGCTGTGGCAGACGCCAGGCTTCCAAAAAGCCATGCAGCGCAAAGGCGTGAAGGAGCTGCTTGACGAGTTCAAGGAACAGGTCTACGAATATCAGAACTTCACGCCCAACGGCGGCTTCAATATGCTGCGCGTCGAAGAGGGGCAGGTATATTTCGACTACTATATAGGCAATGCCATCAGCCCGGCGCACAGCCTGCTGCTCAAAGGAACAGCAAAGCCGTAGAAGGTTGCAACCGCGCCTTGGCGCGGTTCGCCCTTGTGAGCCTTCTTGTCCTGCGCGAAGGCAAAACCGGCTGGTTTAATAAATAAAGAGCATTTCTCTGTATTTGGGCAGTGGCCAGAGTCGGTCGTCAATGCGGTATTCCAGGGCGTCTACCACTTTGCGCAGTTCTTGCAGGGCGGCGATGATGTCCTCGTGTAGGCCTTGCAGCGCCTTTGCCAAGGCGTCGCACTTGTCATAGAGCTGGTCCAGGCCGCGGCCCAGCTCTTCGGTGCTGCGTCTCAGTCCGGAGACGCCGGCACTGAGGCTGTCTTGGCTGGCCAGTTTCAGAGCATTAGCCAGCCTGCTGTATTCATCGGCCACCACGGGGATGAGCATGCTTCTGGCGATTTCCAGCCCTATTTCTCCTTCTATGCGTATTTTGCGATGATATTCTTCGAGGCAGACCTCGAATCTGGACTCCAGTTCCGCCGCCGAGTAGACCGCGTATTTTATAAAGACCTGCTGCTTGCTCTGCTCTTTCATACTCTGTATGGCCTGCATGGTACTGGGCAGGATGGGCAGGCCTCGTTTCCTGGCTTCCTCCAGCCAGGCCTCCGAGTAGTTGTCGCCGTTAAAGATTACCCGTTTATGCTCTCTCATAAGCTCGCGCAGCAGTATCTGCAAAGAGCGGTTGAAGTCGGCTTTGTCGGTTTTTTCAAGCTTTGTGCTGATATAGTCCAGGGACTCAGCGACAATAGTGTTGAAAATAACATTGACTCCGGAGCTGGACTGGCTGGCTCCAGGGAAGCGCAGTTCGAATTTATTGCCGGTGAATGCCAGCGGGCTGGTGCGGTTGCGGTCGGTGGCGTCTTTTGGCAGAGGCGGCAGTATATCCACACCGATGCGCATTTTACCGGGTTTCTGCTGTGTTCCGTTGTTGCCCGAGCCTAGCTGCTCGAGTATCTCGCTGAGCTGCTCTCCCAGGAAGACCGAGATCACCGCCGGCGGCGCCTCGTTGGCGCCCAGGCGCAGGTCATTGCCGGCGCTGGCGCTGGCGGCGCGCAGCAGGTCGGCATGCAGGTCCACGGCACGGATAACGGCGCAGAGCGTGCTTAGAAAGATGGCGTTCTGCTGCGGGTCTCTGCCTGGTTCGAGCAGGTTGCAGCCGGCATAGCTCAATGACCAGTTGTTGTGCTTGCCCGAGCCGTTGACTCCGGCAAAGGGTTTTTCATGCAGGAGGCAGACCAGGGAGTTACGGTCGGCGACCTGGCGCAGGACCTCCATGATGAGCATATTGTGGTCAATGGCCAGGTTAAGGTCTTCGTGCATGGGGGCCAGCTCGAACTGAGCGGGAGCCACCTCGTTGTGTCGAGTGCGTGCTGGTATGCCCAGGCGCCAGAGTTCGGTCTCCACCTCGGTCATAAACCGCAAGATACGGGGTTTAATGGCGCCGAAATAATGGTCTTCAAGCTGCTGGTGCTTGGGCGGCGCCGCGCCAAAGAGAGTGCGCCCGGTCTGCAGTAGATCGGGTCGCTGCAGATAGAATTTTTTGTCGATAAGGAAATATTCCTGCTCAATGCCTAATGCCACGCGGGTGTGTGAGACAGGGTAGTCAAAGAGGCGCATAAAGCGCTGTACCGCTTTGTTCAGAGCCTGCAGGGAGCGCAAAAGCGGGGTCTTCTTGTCCAGAGCCGCGCCGGTATAAGAGCAGAATGCGGTGGGTATGCACAAAGTGGCCCCGTTGGCATGTCTTTTAATGAAGGCCGGGCTGCTTGGGTCCCAGGCGGTGTAGCCCCTGGCCTCGAAGGTGCAGCGCAGTCCGCCAGAGGGGAAGCTGGAGGCGTCCGGTTCGCTGACTATCAGGTTTTTTCCCGAGAAGCTCATGCTGGCCAGGGCCTGTCCGCTAGCCTCGAGGAAGGCGTCGTGTTTTTCGGCGGTGCCTCCGGTAAGCGGCTGAAACCAGTGTGTGTAATGGGTT
>JAAZIY010000038.1 GCA_012800625.1 Lentisphaerota bacterium | reverse complement strand
CGGCGTTCATCACAGTGGCGTCCTCGGCCACCTCGATGTAGCCGTAGGCGGTCTCGGGACGCACCGGCTGTATGCCTATGGTGATCAGGCTTTCGCGGCTCTCGGCGGCCTCCAGGGCGGCACGCACGGTGTTGACAAATGGCGTGGTGTCGGGAATGCGGTGGTCGGCGGTGAGCACGCCCATGGTCACCTCCTCCGGACTAAGGTTGGGATGTGAGGCCAAAATATATGCCGCCGAATAAATCAGGCAGCCGGCGGTATTGCGGCGGGACGGCTCGGCAATGACGTTTTCCTCCGGAATGCCCAGCTCGGCCTCGCGGATGGCCTGCTGTAAATGCTGGCCGGTGGCAATGTAGATATTCTCCGGCGGCACTATCGCCATGCTGCGCTCAACCGCCTCTGAGAGCAATGACTGCCCGCTGCCGGTCAAGGTGAGTAGCTGCTTGGGATGATTGCGCCTGGACAAAGGCCAGAAACGCTCGCCGGCTCCACCAGCCATAATGACAATCACTTGCATGTTCATTCCTTTCTCGCTTAGGCTTGACGCCTCGTTGTTTTTAGACAAATCGTTACACAATATTCTTGCTTTTCAGTTTCGTGTTCCTTCGTGTACCCTTCGTGTGTCTTAGTGTCCTCCCCCATCAGCTTTCAGCGGCTTCGGACGGCTCTGCGCCACGGGCGTACCGCCGCGGTAGAGTATCTTGCGCTCGTCCCAAAGCTCCTCGAGGCGGTAGAAGACACGCATTTCCGGGTCCAGTATGTGAATCATGATGGAGCTGTAGTCCAGCACCATCCAGCGGCTGCCGGGAAGACCATCCTGGCCACGGGCGCTAAGCCCCTCTGCGCCCATTGCCAGGCGCAGGTTTTCGGCAATGGCTCGTATATGCGGCATCGAGCCGCCGCTGCAGACCAGGTAGAAGTCCGCCAATATCGAGTTTTCACGCACGTCGAAGAGCAGTATGTCGGAGGCCTTGCGTTCCTCGCAGACCTCGACGCAGCGTCTGGCCAGGGCTTCAGTATCTTTTTTCGGCAATGCATTTTGATTCATCAGTACTCCTTTTGTTGCTGTACACGCTACTCGATATAGAGTCGCTTTTCCTGCACATAGTTCCATACTTCGGGCAGCAGATAGGCTCCCAGGTCGCCGCCGGCACGCCTTGCCTGACGCAGGTCGGAGGAGGAGATATCCCAAAGCGGCAGCTCATCGGCCTCGACAATGGAGTCGAGCAGCTTGCAGCTCGACTTGTCGCCGAAGCGTCCCAGCAGCTCATTGTAGAAGGGTGCGCGCAGTCCCGGGCGCGGATAGATGATGAAGTTGCACAGCCGCACCAATTCAGTGGCCCGGTGCCAGTTATGCAGGTTGATCAGGCAGTCCATGCCCATGATAAAGTAGAGCTGCTGGTCAGGGAAGATACTGCGCAGCATCTGCATGGTGTCATAGGTGTATGACTTGCTGTCGCTGCGGCTAAGCTCTATGTCGGAATAACTAAAGCCCGGATTGCTCTGCATCACCAGCTTGAGCATATCCTGGCGCTGCTGCGCCGCAGTGATGTACTCATGATTCTTGTGCGGCGGCAATCCAGTGGGAATGAACATAATTTCATCACAAAGACCCAGGCGCAGTATCTCGGAGGCCAGCTCGCTATGACCCAGATGCGGCGGATCAAAGGTGCCGCCCAACACGCCGAGGCGGAAAGCCTGAGGCAAAGGCGGCATCTCAGGCACTTTGGGCAAAACAGGAAATTCCTCCTCAGGCCCGCCTGCGGAAATCTGGTTTTCGTACATGGCTCTCCATTGCTGTATTCTAAGCTCTTGCGTAAAACCTTACTATAACAAGAAAATGCCGAAATACAAAATCGTAAGCGGGAAGACAGCAAAGTGGGAGAACACAAAGGCACACTATGCAGAGTCCCAAGCCATCATTCGACAAGCTACATTATACAATTGTCATTGTCAAGTATTGCACACCCGCCTACTCACGCAGAAAGGAAACAGAAAGCATGCGCCCGCAGGAATTTTCTCAGTTACGCTACGGCATGTTTATTCACTACGGTCTTTATAGCCAGCTGGGCCGCGGCGAATGGGTCATGAACCGCGAAAAACTCTCACGCCAGGAAATGTTGAATTTAGCCCAACAATTCCAACCCAGCCGCTTTGATGCCGAGCAGCTTTGCCAGCTGGCTGTGGAGGGCGGCATGAAGTACCTGGTTTTCACCACCATGCACCACGAGGGTTTTCGGCTCTACCAAAGCAGTCTCTCTGATTTCAATTCCTGGCACTATTGCCGCCGCGACCTGGTGCGTGAAGTGGTAGCGGGCGCCAGAAAACATGGCCTGCGCATAGGATTATATCATAGCCTTAATAACTGGTTCGATAGGCCCGACGCCGTCGACGCGCTGGAAGACCCCGAGGCATACCGCAGTTTTATCAAGCACTGCTTCGCGCGGCTGCGCGAGCTGCTGCAGCAATTCAGCCCCATAGACATCATGTGGTACGATGGCTGGTGGCCCTTCAATGCCGAACAATGGCAGGCCGAACGCATGAACCAAGAACTGCGCAACATACAAAGCAATCTGCTCTTTAATGGCCGTAACGGCCTAGATGGCGATTTCCGCACGCCGGAGCAGCACCTCGGCGCACCCAGTCCCTGGGCTCCCTGGGAGGCCTGCATTACGCTTAACCAACACTGGGGCTATCACGCACATGACCAGGAATGGAAATCTCCGCAGGAAGTTATCAGAATGCTGCTCACCTGCGCCCAAGGGCAAGGCAACCTGCTGCTCAATGTGGGGCCGGATGCTTCAGGAAGCGTGCCGGAAGCATCGCAGAAAATCATCCGCCAGGTAGGAGACTGGCTTAAGAGGGGCGGCGAAGAAATGATGCAGGACCTGGAAAAAATGTCTTTCTCGCACGGTCCGCGCCAGCCCGGTGAGCACGGCGACTGGGACCACGCCGGAGGCTTCTATCGCAAAGACAAAAAGATGTATTGGCCGCTGTTCCATTTTCCCGGCCAAAAAGCCACCCTGAGCGGCCTGGAAATGCAGGTCGAGCAAGTCAGCTGCGGCAAATTCGGCAGCCTGGAATTCAGCCAGCAGGACGATATTATACAGGTCAGCCTGCCCGAAGAAATGAGCAGTCAGCTCTGCCCGGTCCTGGTCTTTGGCTGCCAGCAAAAACCCTCGATCTACCGCTGTGGCGGCATGCGCCAGCCAAAGCTGCAACACCCCAGATACGACCCGGTAGAACCGGATATTAAGTACTGATGGCGAAAACCGTAGAGCGGCGCAGGGCTGGCCTTAGCTGAAAGCAAGGCGAATCGGACGTATCGGACGAATCGGACGAATCGGACGAATCAGGCGAATCGGACGAATCAGGCTGCGGAGGCCAGCTTTAATCCCAGTACGCCTACGACAATAAGCAGCAGGCTGATCAGGCGCAAAAGGCTTACCGGCTCATTGAAGAGCACTGTGCCCAGCAGAGCTGTGCCTGCTATGCCTATGCCCACCCATACCCCATAGGCGGTGCCAACCGGCAGTGATTTCATGGCCAATCCCAGCAGCCCCATGCTTATGATCATGGCCACAACTGTGCCCAGCGTGGGCCAGGGGCGGCTAAAGCCTTCAGTGTATTTTAGGCCAACTGCCCAGCCAACTTCGAACAAACCAGCTATAAATAAAACTAACCAGTGCATTAACAGCAATACCTCCCCTATAAATAGAACCAGCAGGCGCTACGCTTGTTTGTTGAGCTAAAAACTATAATGTTGAATTCTTTGAATTCAACCTCAGCTTTCTTACTTCCGTGGGGAGAGGACACAAATGTAAATAGTAATACTAAACGCACGTGTTTTTTAGCCTATTTGCATTTACTATTACAAAAACGCCCAGATGCGTTTAATTATACAAAAAACCCGCTGTACGTTTTGTCCGTCATAACCACTGCGTCACCCAAACTTATATTACGCTTGCTTTTCTCACAGCGAGAACCAACCCACCCTTTCGACACATCGAAGGGTCGCCGGACACAGACACAAGGATGGCTTATGTCCGGTAATCAACGCAAAAAGTGCGCGCGTTGCGGAAGAAGTTTCATCGCCTGCCGCTACAATTCACACAGCCAGTTATAATGCAAAATGGAGCGCCGAGGCGAGCTGGGGGGCATGGCAGAGATCATCGGACAGAAAGTGG
>JAAZIY010000254.1 GCA_012800625.1 Lentisphaerota bacterium | reverse complement strand
GGCCATTGTCCGGGAGTGCCAATGCCTAAAAAAATCCCGGGGGTTTGGGGGCAGAGCCCCCAAAGCTCTACCCACTGGGATGTTTGTTGAAACTGCTAAAATCACCCACAGATTCTAGTGAAGACCCAAAAATAGCAAGGCCACATGCTGCAACCACAAAAAAACCGGATACGTTCGCTGGCATGGATTTTAACTCCTGGCCTAAACGCAGCAAGCAAACACTGAGCTTCTTAGTGTTGTTGTTTGTTGTTTTAGTGCTCGTTTTAGGAACCGAGAAAACCCACTACGAATACAAGAGCAGGACGCTAGGCACAGGAGGAGCCCTGCAGCAAGCCTGGTATGCGGCTGACTTCATTGATATGCTTGATTTAGACGAGGAGCTGGTTGCCGCCATCCCCCTCACCGAAACCATTGTCAAAAATTACGGCAATGAGGAATATGTCACCGGGCTGCGCTCACACACACAAACCGCAAAGGTGATCCTGGTCAGCCGGCGAGTGAAAAAAGTGCGATTCTACCAACCCAGCTATTGGAACTGAGCGCGCTATCTCAATCAGGCATGAAACAATCAAATCTGACCCTGTAAAGCTTTTTGGACAGGGACTACGCTAAAATCAAAATAAAAGGAGTTAATATGTGTAATCTGGCCGCCTATATTGGAGACCAACCCGCCGTGCCGATTTTGCTCGACTTGCTCGATGCCCAAGAAGGCCTGGCCGGCGGATATTTTACCGGCATAGCAACCATACATGAGGGACAACTGCATTATCGCAAAGTGGTCGGATGCCTGGCTGACCTGCTCGCTGAAACCGACGCAGCCAAGCTGCCGGGTACCTGTGGCATCATTCATAGCCGCAGCAAAGGCTTTGGCGGTGTAGAATGCGCACACCCCTTCGTAAACCCGGATGAAAACCTGGCGCTGGTGCTCAACGGACATACTGGCATGTATGGAGACACACAGAAAACCGCCGCCATTATCACCGAACTGCAGCAGAATAATTACAAATTCGACACCTTTACTAGCGACATCATCCCCGGCATGGCACATCTGCCCGACGGCTCGGGCACCATACATGCATCACAGTTGTTCTGTATGCTTTTAGACCATATTCATAAAAGCAAAGCGGATATATTCGCCTCTCTGCAAGCCAGCGCTCAGCGTCTGCCCAAAGAGGTGGTCGGACTGCTCTTGCATGCCGACTCGCCGGATTGCGTTTACGCCTGGCGCTTTAATCAGCCGCTGATGATAGCGCGCAGCGCCAAGGCAACCTGGCTAAGCACCTGCGCCCTGGCATTTCCAGAGGGTATGGAAGCAATCATGCCAGCCCCGATTCGCAGCCTGATGCGCTTTACAGCGCAGGGCTTTGAAGTCAAACCCATACGTGAAGGCAAGCTGCCGGTGGCCAATATATTTCCCTTTGCAGAGGGTTACCAGGCAATGGTGAACGCATTGCAAGAAAAAGATTGCGGCATTCAAGACCTGAAGGACGCCAGCGCTGCGCTCTGGCCCGAAACCATGTCGCCGCAAAAGGATATGATGGTCTATGAAATTGTGCGCCTACTACTGCATGAACAGAAGGTGACCTTGCAAAAAGAACTGGTCCCCGGACTGAAAGAGGGGCAGTGGGTACCCTACCGCAAAGTAGTGTGGAAATAGCAGTAATGCAGCTTAGTGTGCCTTAGTGTGCCTTAGTGTGCCTTAGTGTGCCTTAGTGTGCCTTAGTGTGCCTTAGTGTGTCTTAGTGCAACTTCGTGTGTCTTAGTGCAACTTCGTGTGTCTTCGTGTCCAAATTCCTGCCAGGCCAGCTTTTTGGACGCGGTCTAAGTTAGCGCCAATACTGCTTCAGCCGGAGCTTTTTGGCTCATGATGACATATCATTCAGGCAGGCGCTCATATCTGGGTATCTTTCCTGCACGCGTTTAGCCAGGCAACGCATAATCACCCGTTCCATGCGCGGTGAAAGCTCAGGACAGTATTCGCCTATGGGTCTGGGGCGCACATTTTCGTCGGCCTGGTTGCGCATGGTCTGCAGTTCGGAATTGCCGCTGAAAGGGAACCTGCCGCTGTAGGCGTGATATGCCATAACGCCAAATGCAAACACGTCGGAGGCTCTTAAAGAGAGCTTGAGGTTAAACTGCTCCGGCGCCATATAGGCCGGTGTGCCGGAAGGACGGCTGCTGCGCCCCTGCTCTAAAGTACAGGCCAGGTCGAAATCGGTCAATTTGACCAGCGGATTGAAACGGTCGCGGCAGTCAACCAGGAAATTCTCCGGCTTGACATCCAGGTGCAGGAGTTTTTTCTGATGCATATAGGCCAGTGCCTTGGCGGCTCCCAGCAGGATTTCATCGCAATGCATGCGCAAGGCCTCATTGCGCTGATTGATCAGGACCTTCAGATTAACCCCCTCGACCAGCTCGATGATCTCATAGGGCTTGAGCCAGCGGCTGCCAAACTCCAGTGTGCTGGCAATACGCTCGTGAGGCGAAAGCTCGGCGCGCAGTTGCAGACCATTGACGAAACGCCGACGCGGTTTCAGCCGCCAGACATAGCGCCCATGCAGCTGGCGCAAAACCGCTCGGCGGCCATCGCTACAGACTATATTGAAAAGCTGGGCCATGCCGCCCTCGGCCAAAAGCCCGGTGACGCGGTAGGAAATCTTGTTACTCATGAATATGCAAATGCGGGTAAAATGCCGGGTTTGCCGAAGGAATAGTGACAGCAGACTGGGCAGGCAAATCAGGACTGCGCCAGCTTGCCGCCTCGAATGACCAGCTCCTGGTCATCCTGGGAGAGATTGTGCCGCAGCACTATGCGTCGCGTTGTCCCCTCGGGCAAGCTCAGCGTCATTTCAATTTCCTGCCCCTGCCGTATTTGTTTGGGCAGCTCATTGATTTCCACCGCAACCCCCTGTTTTAGCAGGCCATAGTCCTCCGGGCTGCAGATTTGCAGCGGCAGGATGCCGAAATTCACCAGGTTGGCGGCATGGATACGCTCGATGGAAAACGCCGCGACCAGGCGCACGCCCAGATACATGGGACAGATGGCGGCGTGTTCGCGCGAGGAACCCTGCCCGTAGCTTTCGCCTGCCACGATAATACCGGCCTTGCCGCTGTCGCGCAGAGCGGAGGCGCGCTGCGCAAAAGTAGGCTCGCCCTCGCGGTTGAAGCAGTCAAAAACAACCTCGGCGTAACGCGGTATGTTGCTGCGAAATTTCAGGTTGGCGCCAGCCGGCATGATATGGTCAGTGGTGATGCGGTCCTCAAGCTGCAGCAGAACCTCGCCCTGCAGATTCTCCGGCAAGGCGCTGCACTGCGGCGGAGCGCCTATGGTCTCTTTGCGGATAATCTCGGCGGACTTACCAGGAGCGGCGGGCAGCTCTATCATACTGTCGTCAATGATGAATTGCTCGGGCATCTTCCAGTCAGGGTACTCCAGGTCAAGCTCCTTGGCCACCTGACGCGGGTCTGAAAGCCTGCCTGTCAAGGCGCTGGCCACGGCAGTCTCAGGACTGACCAGGTAGCAGCGGTCGTTACGCGTACCGCTGCGATTTAGGAAGTTGCGGTTAAAAGTGCGCACTGTGACAGTGTCGGAGGCCGGGCTGAAACCCTGTCCTATGCAGGGACCGCAGGCGGACTCCAGGATGCGGCAACCCGCCGACAGCATGCTCTCCAGCGAGCCGTCGCGGCTGAGCATCTGCAATACCTGCCGGCTGCCCGGGGCAATGCCCAGCGAGACGCCGCCGGGCAATTTGCGACCTTTGAGCATGGCCGCCACAGTCTGTAGGTCTTTCAGCGAGCTATTGGTGCAGGAGCCAATCAGCACCTGGTTTACCTCTATGCCGCCGCACTCTGCCAGGCTGGCAATATTGCCCGGGTTCGAGGGGCAGGCAGCCAAAGGCTCCAGGCTGGAAAGGTCGATCTCAATGATCTTGTCGTACTTGGCGTCATCGTCTGCTTTCAGCTCCACCCAGTCCTGCGCCCTGCCCTGAGCCTTGAGGAAGGCCAGCGTATTTTGGTCAGAGGGGAACACCGAGCTGGTGACGCCCAGTTCCGCGCCCATATTAGTGATGGTGGCTCTCTCCGGCACGCTTAGCGACTCCACCCCGGAGCCAAAGTACTCGATGGCAGTATCGACATTACCCTTGCTGCCCAGTATGGAGAGCACTTTCAAGATAACGTCCTTGGCCGCTACCCAGGCAGGCAGCCTGCCGCTCAAGCATATGCCAGTGATACGGGGATAAGTCAGCTTGAAAGGCTCGCCGGCCATGGCCAAAGCCACATCCAGGCCGCCGGCCCCTATGGCGAGCATCCCTATGCCGCCGCCGGTGGGAGTATGCGAATCAGAACCCAGCAGAGTCTTGCCCGGAGCGCCAAAACGCTCCAGATGCACCTGATGGCAAATGCCGTTGCCGGCGCGGGAGTACAAAACCCCCTTGGCGGCGCAGACACTCTGCAAATAAAGATGATCATTGGCATTCTCCGGACCTATCTGCCCAGTGTTGTGGTCTACATACTGAACTGAAAGCTCGGTCTTGACGCGCTCTATCCCCATGGCCTCAAGTTCAAGAAAGGCCATGGTGCCGGTGGCGTCCTGGCAAAGAGTCTGGTCTATGACCAGCTTGATTTCCGCACCAGCCTGGCTTTCACCGCCAGCTAGATGCGAATGAATGATTTTTTCGATGAGATTCATTGGTTTCTTTAGTTGCATGGTAAATTGTAAGTTAAACCCCGTCCAAAAAGTCTTTGAGCCACTAAGGCACACGAAGGGGGGAGGACACGAAGACACACTAAAGGACACGAAGAGACACGAAGGCGCCGCAATTCTAGCTAGCGTCCCACCGCCAGGCGTTCCGCCAGGCGCGCCGGCAGCCCCGCGGCCAATATCTTCCTCTGGCTGCTTTCAAAATCATACTCCACCCTATGCAGCGTCACCTCGGCTGCCTCCACATCATAGACCACGAAAGCGGCGCGCGGGTCCCGGTCTCTGGGCTGTCCCACGCTACCCACGTTGATCAGGTACTTGTGATTGGCCTCCACTTTCAAGCTGTCATACAGGCCGCCCACCACGGTATCGGTTTTCACAAAGGCCAGCGGAGTATGAGTGTGGCCGAAAAAACAGAGCGGGGTCCATTGATACTGCATCGAGGCCGCCGCTGTGAAGCGGTCAAAGATATAGCCCCACATATTGGGATTGTCCATGGTCGAATGCACTATGCTGAATCTTACTGGCGGGGAATTCAGAAAAACATCCTCTTTCATGGGCAGCTTGCGCAGCCATTCCAGCTCTTCGGCGCTGAGCTGCTCGCGCGTCCACTCGACCGCCTTGGCGGCCTGCAAATTAAAGCCGACCAATTCGCGCGCATTGCTGGTATACGAGTCATGATTGCCCATGACCACGGCGAGCAGGTCCAGCCCGCGCACGATTTCCAGGCACTCATGCGGATTGGCATTATAGCCGACTATGTCGCCGATGCATACATATTTATCGCAGCCAAGCTCCTGGGCCTTTGCCAAAACGGCGGTCAAAGCTTCCAAGTTAGAATGTATATCACCTAAGACTGCTATTTTCATGCAAATTCCTAGTCCCACATATGTCTGCGTCAGCAAAATAGCTGACTAGCGAAAAATCAAGTGCAAAAATAGTAAGGTATTGCCGTTTTCAAAAGTTTCAAACCTGCAAGGCAAAAAAGCGCGTGAATGACATTGGCCGACAGCCACAGCTGTACTGTGCTTCAGACCGCATACAAAAAGCCAAACAGCAGAAATTTGACAAAAATGCCGGACTAAGCATACCGCTGCACACAGCTTAAAAATGCGGTTATATTGTTGCAGTGTCCCTAATGGAAAATAAACTGGAACTCAAAGCGGAGACAACTATGCTGACCATTACTAAAATCGACGCCATGGAGCTGCTAGACTCGCGCGGAAACCCCACCGTGGAGGCAACGGTACTGCTCTCAGACGGCAGCTGTGGACGCGCCATAGTGCCCTCGGGAGCAAGCACCGGCGAAAATGAGGCCCTCGAGCTGCGCGACAAGGACCCGGCTCGCTACGGCGGCAAAGGCGTGCTCAAAGCAGTGGCGGCAATTGAAAATACGCTCGCGCCAAAACTGCTGGGCATGAAAGCCTTCGACCAGGCCGCGCTGGACGCCGCCATGCTGGAGCTGGACGGCAGCAGCGACAAAAGCCGCCTGGGCGCCAATGCCCTGCTGGCAGTCTCGCTGGCCAACGCAGTGGCGGCGGCCAAGGCCTCTGGTCAACCCCTGTATCGCTACCTGGGTGGAGTGAACGCCAAACGTCTGCCGGTGCCCATGATGAACGTCATCAACGGCGGCTCGCACTCCTCGGCCCCGCTGGCCTTCCAGGAGTTCATGATTCGCCCCATAGGCGCCTGCTGCTTCAAAGAAGCCCTGCGCTGGGGCGCGGAGGTCTTTCACAGCCTGAGCAAGGAGCTTAAAAAACGCGGCTTCAGCACCGCCGTCGGGGACGAGGGCGGCTTTGCGCCGGCGCTGAACTCGGTCGAGGACGCCCTGGACACCCTGCTTCTGGCCATCGAAAAAGCCGGCTACAAACCGGGCAGCGACATCAGCCTGGCGCTGGACTGCGCCGCCTCAGAGTTCTACAAAGACGGCAAGTATGACAGCCGCATCTTTGAAGGCGAACAAGGCAGCTGCCGCACTAGCGCCGAACAGGCCGACTACCTGGCCGAATTGGTCGCCAACTACCCCATTGACTCCATCGAGGACGGCATGGACGAGGCCGACTGGCAGGGCTGGGCCACCCTGACCGCAAAGCTGGGCGATAAATGCCAGTTGGTCGGCGACGACCTCTTTGTCACTAACCCGCTCTTCCTGCGCAAGGGTATAGAGCAAAACTGCGCCAATGCCATACTCATCAAGCTCAACCAGATCGGTACCTTGACCGAAACCCTGGACGTGATCAGCATGGCTAAAAAAGCCGGCTATGACAATGTCATCAGCCATCGTTCCGGCGAAAGCGAAGACTGTTTTATCGCCGCCTTGGCCGTGGCCACCGAAGCCGGCCAGATCAAATGCGGCTCGCTCAGCCGCAGCGAACGCACCGCCAAATACAATGAGCTTTTGCGCATCGAAAAAGCCCTGGGCGATAATGCGGTTTACGGCTACAAATAAATACACTTGCCGGCAAAGCAAAGCGGCGGCACCAAGACACACGAATCGGACGAATCGGACGCATCGGACGAATCGGACGCATCGGACGAATCGATCGGCTGTAACGGGGTCGGAGCGCCGGCATCCTTGCCGGCATACAACCAACTAAGATAGACCGCGTCCAAAAAGGGGGGGGCATAGTAGCGCCTCTACGAGGCGCCGGTTTTGATGGTTGCCTGCACCCCAGGCTGAAGCCTGGGGTTAAGCATGGTTATGCGCCT
>JAAZIY010000253.1 GCA_012800625.1 Lentisphaerota bacterium | reverse complement strand
CACGAAGGGGGAGGACACGAAGACACACGAAGGGGGAGGACACGAAGACACACGAAGAGACACGAAGACACACGAAGTTGTCTTCGTCTAGAAAAGGAGTGTATATGCCGATTTTAGCTATTCCCGAGGGCTTGCAGAGCAAGCTTTGTTTTTTGGGCGCGGATATCATGCCTGAGCTGTTCGCTAGCCTGAAACAGTATTGGCCGGGTCTGAGCTATGTCATGGTTGCCGATGAGAATACCTGGGCGGCGGCCGGCGAAAAGGTTGACGGCGCCCTGCGGCAGGCCGGTTTTATCGGCGCCGAGCCGGTTATATTTCCGGCAAATCCGGTTTTGCACGCGGATTACCGGCATGTGCCCGGCCTGGCGCGGCGGCTGCAAGGCAAAGCCGTGCTGGCGGTGGGCGCCGGAACCATCAACGACTTGGTGAAAAGAGCCAGCTTCGAGGCGGAATGCAAGGGCTATCTCTGCATGGCCACAGCCGCGTCAGTGGACGGATATACCTCGACAGGCGCAGCCCTGAGCGTGGAGGGCTTCAAACAAACACTGCCATGCCCGGCGCCATTGGTAACCCTGGCGGATACGGCGGTGCTGGGTGCGGCACCAGCAGAAATGACCGCCGCCGGATACGCCGACCTGGCCGCCAAGCTGCCAGCCGGTGCAGACTGGTTTATCGCCGACGCCCTGGGGGAGCAGCGCATCGACAAGCAGGCCTGGGATCTGGTGCAGAAAAACCTGCGAGACTGGCTGGCGGAACCGGAAAAATTGCTGGCGCAGGACGGAATGGCCCTGCAAGGACTCTTTAGCGGCCTGGCGCATACCGGCTTCGCCATGCAGCTGCTGCAAGACTCGCGTCCGGCCTCCGGCGCGGAGCATCTGCTCAGCCATATCTGGGAGATGCGGGGCTTGAGCTGCCGAGGCCTGGAGCCTTCGCATGGCTTTAAAGTGGCCATAGGAAGCCTGCTGACTAGCGCTATGATGCTGGAGACCTGCAAGCTGGAGGCGGAGGAACTGCAGCGGCAGTGGCGCGAACAGGAACCGCTGTCGGCTGAGCAGCGGCGCGCGCAAATCGAAACACAGCTGCTGGGCAGCGCCGTGTATGAGCCTAGCCTGGAAATCGCCATGAGGAAATTCCGCGAAGGCAAGGCATTGCAGGAGAGACGCAGACAAATACTGGAGAACTGGGAAACGCTGCGCCGGAAAATCAAAGGGCAGCTGCTGGACTTCGCTGAGCTGAAAAGACGCTTCAAGTTGCTGGACTGCCCAGTGCAGCCCGCAGAAATCGGACTGGATAAAAAAGGGGTCTATGATGGCATCATGGCCGCCGGCATGATCCGAAATAGATATACTGTCCTGGACCTGCTGCTGGAAATCGGCTGGCTCGAGGAAATTAGCAGCCGAGTGATAGAAGCGTATTTTGAATGGTGATTGGGGATTGGGACACGAAGAGACACCAAGTCACACTAAGGGTTTAAACCATCATTTGCGTGCCTATCTGTAGCAGAAGGCCAGCTTGGTATACTATCATGGTGACGATGTAGGCCAGAGCAAAAAGACCGACGGCGTCGGCAATGGCGTAAACCCAGGAGTTAAGCTCCTTGCGGATGATGATCAGCGTGGCCAAACAAGGTATGGACAAAAGACAGAAAAGCATGACGCAAAAACCCTGCAAGGGAGTGTAGGTGTTGACCAGATGACGGCGCAGAGGCACGGACTCCTCGGCGTCGGCGCCTACCGAGAAGAGTATGCCCAGCTGCGAAACGAAAACCTCGCGGGCAGCCATGGAGCCGACCAGGGCGGTGCACAAACGCCAGTCAAAGCCGACCGGACGGAAAAACGGCTCCATAAACTTGCCCAGCCTGCCGGATATGGTGTAGCCTATGGCCTCGGCCTGGCGGTCAAACTCGAGCTGCTGCAAGGCGTCAGAAAGCAATTTGGCGGACTGCCAGGCCTGCTTTTGTCCGTTGCTTAAGGGCAGCTCCCCCAGTCTCTCCAGCTCGGCGCCAGGCAAATAGCCTTCCTTGTCCAAAAATGCCTCGGCGTTTTTTTTAAGCAGGCCGCTTTGTTTGAAAAGGCTGATTTGCTCTGGGTTCAGTCCCAATTCGGCCTTTAGGTCGGCGCCCATTTTCTCGTAGTCCTGCTCGAAATGCTGTTTTTCCGGAAATGTAT
>JAAZIY010000252.1 GCA_012800625.1 Lentisphaerota bacterium | reverse complement strand
CGTCACAAGTTGCTGTATTTACTGACCAAGCCCACTTTCTGTTCGGTGATCTCCGCCATGCCCCCGGCTCGCGTCGGCACTCCATTTTGCATTATAACTGGCTGTGTGAATTGTAGCGGCTGGCTATGAAACTTCTTCCGCAACGCGCGCATTTTTTGCGTTGATTACCGGACATAAGCCCTCCTTGTGTCTGTGCCCGGCGACCGTTCGATGTGTCGAAACGGAAAAAACCGAGCGGAAAACGGGGGAAGAAGACAAAAAGCAAATGAACAAGCGGGTTATTTCATACGAAGCCCGTGAAGAAGACTGGAAGAAAACAAAAAGTGTCAGCGCCGGTCGATTTTGACGGTTTTCTGCCGTTTTCAAATGACGGTTTTTTGACTTGAAGACACTACTCCCCATGCTGCTCAAAGTGCTTTTGCTCGAGCCACCGCTCCTCCTAGCCTGGGAGGATTTGCTTGTCCGTAAAGATTTCCGTATGTAGTACACGCTTTAGCGTGCTCCCCGTTCCCGCACCCAATGCCGGCTGCATTGCCTATTAGCGTTAACTTAAGACCCGTCCAAAAAGTCCATTAGCCACTAAGTCACACAAAGGGGGAGGACACAAAGGGGCACAAAGGGCTTATGCGGTGCCCGTTTTGGTTTGTTAGGAAAAGGGAGCCGGACAAAGCAGAAAAACGATGAAATCAAATGGAAACGCAAATTTTTGGCCCTAATGCCCCTTTTAGACGAAAACGAGTTGGTCCGCCTTAGTGTGTTTTAGTGTGTCTTCGTGTCCAAAATTCTGCCAGAACACCTTTTTAGACGGGGTCTAGCGCCAAGAGGCAATGCGACCGGCTCCCCCGCCTTTATTTTTCGTCGTCTGGGGGATTGGGGGCATCCCTAGCGGGGCGTCGGATTCCGGGGGCTTTTACTCAGGGTGACGCTCGCCTGTGTCCTCGCTTACCCTGGGCTGTTAATAGGCTGCGTTTGGTTTTACTACTTGCACAATAGAAAATTTGCTTCAAAATTTTTAAACCCATATTGACATCCCAAGGCTGTGAAACTATATTATCATATAGATGTTTTTCGATATGAGGTTTGTTTATGAATCACGGATACTATGCTGAGAATGCCAAGGTTTTCAAGGCTCTTTGTGATGAGAACCGGCTGATGATCTTGGAAATGTTGCAGAGCGGTGAAAAGTGCGCCTGTATCTTGCTGGAGAAGTTGGTGATCACGCAACCAACGCTCTCGCATCATATGAAGGTGCTCCTGAAAAGCGGTATTGTTACTCCCCGAAAAGAGGGCAAGTGGACGCATTATTCCATCAATGAAAGCGGTAGCCGCTATGCCGTTGAACTATTGGAGCGGCTCACCAAAGTAACAGCCAGTGATGTGACTGAGCAGGAGGAATGTAAATGAGCGGTTGTTGCTGTAGTAAAGAAAGTACCTGTTGCGGCGGCTCAGGGGGCATTGTGACTGTTGCAACGCAGTTGACCATGAAAGATATATTTGGGGCATGGAAGGTGCGTTGGAGCATTGGCCGAATGAACTATAAGATCGAGCCGGGGCTGTATGCTGTGGGCTTGCCGAAAAGCTCTTCACCCGTACTGGTGAGTGCCAATTATAAACTGACGTTTGACTCTCTGCGTAAAGAGCTCTCCGGCCTCGATTGTTGGTTGCTCATACTCGATACCCGAGGAGTTAATGTCTGGTGTGCCGCTGGCAAAGGAACCTTTGGAACAGATGAATTGGTCAACCGTATTTCCCTAACCGGGCTTTCCAGGGTTGTCACGCATCGAAAGTTGATACTACCCCAGCTCGGAGCGGTGGGTGTGAGCGCTCACAAGGTGGCAAAGCAGTCCGGGTTCACTGTTCAATATGGACCGGTGCGTGCTAGCGACATCAAAGCATATCTTGCCTCCGGCAACCAAGCAACAGAAGCAATGCGGCAGGTTCGTTTTACCTTTTATGACAGATTGGTTTTAACTCCGGTTGAATTCGTTAGTGCCGCCCGGAAATCCCTGTTGGTATTCGGGGCTCTGTTCATCATCAATCTGTTTGTCGCGAGACCATTTGGCCTCACTGATTTTGTCGCATTTATGGGGGCCGTCATTGCCGGGACCGTGATTACTCCCGTCTTGCTCCCATTCATTCCCGGCAAGGCCTTCGCGTGGAAAGGCTGGCTGATGGGCTTGTTTTGGGCCATTGCCATCTGCCAGTTAAACGGATGGTATAGTGTGGGGACATGGATGCTTGCTGTCGGTTATATACTGGCGTTGCCATCCGTAACAGCCTACCTCGCCATGAATTTCACCGGATCATCAACCTATACCTCTTTTTCCGGGGTTACAAAAGAAATGAGTAGGGCGATTCCGTTGATCCTCGTTTCGATTGTGCTTGGAGCAGTTATGGTGTTGATAAACAGCCTGATCGGATAGGAGACCATCATGAAACATACCTATTTGAAAGACCTTGTAACGCTCAAACTGGACAAAGATAAATGTATCGGATGCGGCATATGCGCCGTAGTCTGTCCGCACCGGGTATTCGCCATACAAAATCGCAAAGCGCAAATCGTCGATAAAGACCATTGCATCGAGTGCGGCGCATGTGCTCTCAATTGTCCGGCAAGCGCAATATCGGTGGATGCAAATGTCGGTTGCGCCAGTGCCATTATCAGAGCTTGGCTTACAGGAGGCGTGCCTTCTTGCGATTGTTCCAGTGGAGAGTGTTGCTAGCTGGGGGGAATTTGCCTCAAATAAAAACTCCCCCGAAGAGGCGCGCGAGTCGATCTGTGAACAGCTCAAGTCAAGCGGGGTTTTTACTGTCGAGCTTGTTGCTTGCGGCAAACGACTTGCGGCGGGCGCGCGGCGGCATAAGCCCTTCGTGTCCAAAATTCTGCCAGAACATCTTCTTGGACGGGGTCTAGCGCCAATAGGCACTGAGCCTGTACTACGCACATACGCCGGCACTAAGCCTATTGGCGCTAACTTAGACCCGTCCAAAAAGGTTTTCCTCTGTTTTCTCCTCCTATAAGGTACGCGCGCGCGTGAAAAACCGTCAATATGGGTTATATTTAATCGAAATGCTAAAAAACCCCTAAAAAAACGGAAAACACGATGGAAATCCGCTACGAAAACCTGAATCGAACCCTTTTTTTGAACTTCACTCAAAGCGACACCGAAAAATTGGTTAACGAGACATTGGAACTGAGCAGACGCCATCCCGAGATACTGGATAAAATCCGTGCAGATCAGGATGCCCATGCCCTGGCCAAAAAAGAAATCCGCATTGAGGACGCTAAATTCAATCAAGCGCGCAAGGCCGAGCACGAGGCGTTTCTGCCAGACATGAGGGATGCCGGGATCGGGCAGTCTGAAAGCGAGCAGGCAGACTCCGAGCTGGTGCTTCAGCAGGGAAGGCCCCGCCTCAATGCGCTTGTCGTTTTGATTGGAATCATGCTTCGGGGCTTTTATGGATCGGTCACCGACCGCGAATCGCTGGACCGCATCTGCGAGAGCAGCTCGCTGCAAATTCTGCTTGGAAACTTTAATCTCAGGCTTCCGAAGCGTTCCAGTCTGTCAGAAAACCTCAACTGTGTGAGCCTGCGAACTCTGGAGTACATACTGCAAATGCAGCTGAAAGACGCTTTTGACCTTGAGCTTGACGATTTCAGCAAGGCTACCCTCGACAGCACTGTGAGCCGTGCGGACATGGCGTTTTCCACTGACAGCAGATTGGTTTGCGAGTCTGTGACGAGTCTTTACAACACACTTGAGAGGTTGGGCGAGCATCGCGTCATTGATTTCGAACCCGGGCAGTGCGCCCAAAGATGGTTCGCCCAGGTCAAAAAGAAGGCGGCAGCCATTGCAATGTCCCCATCCCGCAACCCCAAAAATTTTAAGCAGCTGTTCAGGGAGCTGGCCGATTCCGCTTCTAAACTGACAAACAAGCTTCAACCGTATGTGTGCGCCTTGACCGAGAAAGTAGCCAAATGCGATTATGACAACATGCTGGCCAACGCCTGGCGAGCCTTCAAAAAACTGGTGTATTACGCAGAGAAAAGCTACACGGCAGCTTGCCACAGCATTATGCAGATGACCGAGCGGGTTCTGGGCGGACGCAAGCTGAAGGCTGCTGAAAAATACCTCGGCCCCGCCGATCCAGACGCAAGAGTGATTATGAAAGGAACGCGAAAGCCAATCCTTGGCTACCATCCCCAGCTTGCCCGCAGCGGAGAGGGGCTGGTAACCTATGTGCGCGCAGACCATGAAAACCTCAGCGATGCTGCCAGCCTGATTCCGACACTTGAAGGAGTCATAGCCAATACCGGCGTGATTCCCCAGAGCCTTTCCACTGACGATGGCTATTCCTCCGCTGACAATTTGGAGAAGGCAAAGCAGCTCGGTGTCGACGTGGTGTCATTTAGCGGCTCTACGGGTAAGAAACTATATGACGAAGAGGAATGGGAATCTGAGCAGTTGCGGAACCTGCGCAACGACAGGTCTGCGGTGGAGTCGTTGATATACAACCTGAAGCACAGTTACGACTTCGATCGTATGAAACGCACCGGAGCTGAAGCTGTTGAAGCTGAGATGACAGAAAAAATTCTATCCTATAATATGTTTAGAATCATCAGGTTAAAGCAACGAAAGCTGCAAACCGAGCAAGAGGCGCAGGCAAAGCCGCCTAACGAGAAAAGAGTAGCCTGACCAGGCTGAAGCTGGCAACAACGCGGTTTTTAAGGTCGCATTTTTCAATGCGCCGGCGCCAGCCTGCCTTGATTTGGCCGCAAATCATTCATTTTCAATGAGATGAGAAGTGCAAACACAAAAAATGTTAAAAAGGTGGCCTTTTAAAAAAAAATTTTAAAGCCTGTCAGGCTTTCCGGCGAAGCTTAATCATCAATTTTGGGGCTTTTTGGACGGGGTCTAACTTAACAGTTTTCAAAGAAGAATCAAGGAAAAAACCATTGTTAAAAATACTAGGTAGATTCTTGCTATGCAAGACATTACCATAAACAGAGGACAGAGGCGCAAAGCGCCTTTTTTAATCTTGTCGGCGGTGGCGCGAAGCGCCATACTAAAATAACCCCAGGCGCGGAACCCGAAGGGTGGAGTGCCTGGGGAACAAGATACCCACCGAAACCGGCGCCTGAAAGGCGCTACAAAAGTCCTAAACCGTTGGAAACAAAAAAATCATGTGATAGATGCTTTCTAACGCCGGCTAAAGCCGGCGGAGAACAACACTTTTCAGGCTTAAGTTAGCGCCAATAGGCGCTAAGCCGGGGCTTCGTGCGTCTTCATATGTCGTCATGTGTCTTCGTGCGTTTTCGTGTGTCTTCGTGTCCCAAAACATTGCTTGAATTTAACCGGGTACGGTTTTGTGCGCATGCTAAAATTCAAAAAAGCCATCTTGGTTGCTTTGCCGCCGCTGCTGACTTTGCTGGGCTTGGGATACGCATTTTTCAAGCAGAGACAGCCGGCAAAGCCCGTCCCGCCGAGCAACCCGACCGAACAGCTTGAGTACTGGCAAGAAGAAGAACCTTTTGATGACTTGAAATTGCCGTCTGGTACTGAACAGGCTGCCAGGCCTAGTCAGGAGCTCGCCGAGGCTGCGCCGGAAAGCGAAACGACAGCGGAGTTTGACGCGGCAGAGCAGCATGAGAGCCTGAGCCTGGCTCAGGCCGAGGCGCGTCTGCCGGAGCTTGCCGCTGCCCTCTCCGATTTGCCGCTCTGGCAGAAATGGCTGGCTCAGACCAGGCCCTTGCAGCGCCTGGTGGCCGCCATGGACGCAGTGGCCCTGGGCGAAAGACCGCTGCCGGCGCTGGACTTTATGCTGCCGCAAAAGCCCTTTGCCGCAGAAAAACTGGGGGGACATTGGCGGCAAAGCCAGCTCAGCCGCCAGCGATTTGCCGCCGCAGTGCAGCTTTTCTGCGCGCTTCATCCGGGCAGCTGCGCCAAGCTGTATCTGCGCCTCGAGCCGGCATTGCAAGAAGCCTGCCGGGCCTTGGGATATCAAGATAAAAAAGTGCGCGAAATGCTCACTGAAGCCTGCAGTACCATCCTAAGCACGCCAATCCTGGACGAGGAGGCCGCGCTGCTCGAAGGCGGACAAAAAGGCCTGTACTACTGGCAAAATGAGGAGCTAGAAGCCCTGAATGCGGCGCAAAAGCTGTTTTTGCGCCTGGGCCATGAAAATGCCGCCAAAGTGCGTGCGCAGGTGGAGGCAGTTGCCCGTGAGTTGGAGCTGTATCAACAAGATTAGCGCACAGGGCATTTTTTAGCAGCAAGTCACACAAAATTCAAGATTCTTAGCCGCTCTCATGTTCATTACTGAGAGCCGGCCTTACAACAATATGCGACAATTATCCTGTATTATGTTTATGCTCTTGCTGTCTTTCTGCTTGGCGCAGGAGATGCAGTTTGAGCCTGGTCTGGCGCGCATCGCCCAATTCAGCGGCGAAGGACGTGCCATGTACCGCAACTACCCCAATGCGCTGCCCTCCCTGCTGCGCCATGTTCAGCAGAAAACCAGCTTCAAGGTGCTGCCCGAACCGCTCATAATCAGCGATTTCAGCGACGAGCGACTGCGGCACTGCCCCTTTCTATACGTGAATTTCGCCGACCGGGAGGAATGGAGCTTTAGCGAGGCCGAAATCAAGAGCCTGCGCGAATATCTGGAACGAGGCGGATTCATGTATATTGACGCCGGCATCACCGCTTCTTTTCTGCGGGATCACCCAGGCCTGGGACAGCACCACAGCTATGCCGAATGGGAGGAAAGCCCAGAGATCAGTCAGGCCTTCAAACAGGTCTTCCCGGAGCTGGGTTTTCAAGCGCTGAAACGCTCAGACGCGCTCTTCGCGGCATTCTATCAGGGATTGCCGGACACATCGCTGCTGCCCGACTCGGTCAGGACCTACACCGAACAGGAAAAATGGCCCGAGGGCACATATTCGGCTGTGGCACTGCGGCTACAAGGACGAATCGCCGTGCTGGTCACCCCCATAGTGGCCATGGGCTGGGCGAAAAACAGCCTGGAACAATGGGAGACGTATATACGCTTCCGCATACTGGAAGGAAATGAAAAACTGCCGGAAATGCTCGCCGCAGCGGCCTATGGCGGCCCCAGGTTCGAGGTGACCCGAGAGGACGGCGGCAAGGATATCATCTACTGCCAGGAGGCGGCACTGCCGGCCTGGGCACAGGAGCCGGACGGCAACTGGCGCGTCTTCAGATACTACGCCAGCCAGGAAATAAGCGACTTCGCACATCAGTTCTACACCCAGCTGGGAACAAATATAATTGTATACGCGCTGACTAACTAGACCCCGTCCAAAACTCCTTGAACCACAAAGGCACCCGAAGAGGGAGGACAATAAGGGACACGAAGAGACACTAAGACACACCAAGCCACACCAAATCGTCTTCGTGTGACTTGGTGTGTCTTGGTGTATCTTCGTGTTCCAGCCCTGCTTCGCTGGCGCAATTGCCGCTCTTGCTGAAATTGCTTGCATTAAGGCTTGGCGGCTGTAATATTTCTCTATCCGCCTTATATTATAGCTTATTGCCAAAGGGGCTGTCTGCCTGGCTGTTTGCCGGCTTCCTCTTTGTATTTTCAGACCGTCAAAGCACTCGAGATGGGCCGACAAATCATATTAGCGTGCAGACTATTGTCTTTCACTATGCTTCCAGCTCTCAAACCCGGTTTGGTTTTTCTCCTGCTTTTGGTTTTTTGTCTAAGGCTGGGGGCTGATGAGCTTGAGAGCCTGCTTTTGCTGGCCGAGCGAAATAGCCCGTCTTTGCAGGCGGCCCGTCAACGTGTCGAGCAGACTTTGCTGCGACACGAAGAGCTCATGGAGTTTTTTGATCCGGCCTTGTTTGCCGCCGCCGGCAGGGCCACTGACTACCGTGCGCTGCCTTTGCAGTCCAACTATTCGGTTTTAGGCAGCAACAGCTTTGAGGTTCAGGGCGGAGTTGAGGTTCTCATCGAGCCTGGGGCCTATGTCAGCGTGGGCGCGGCCAGCCGCCTGCTTTACGAGCCGGTGGGCTACGACCGCCTTTACCAGAATCTTTTCGGTGTGCGGGTGCGCGTTCCCTTGCTGCGCGACCGTCGTTTCAGTCTTTTCGGCTACCGCCGTCAGGTGGCCTTGGCGGAGTACAACCAGCGCGTCAGCGAGCTTTTGGCCAGCAGCCAGGAGCTGCGTCATCAGGTAGAGCTGGCCTATGTGTCCGTCTATGAGCGGCTTTCCTCCTACCATATTGCGCAGGAGGCCAGCAAGCGTTTCGAGTCCCTGGTGAAAGTGGCCCGGGAGCTGACCGGTCTGAAAGCCATTCCCGACTATGAGGTGCACTCCACCGAGCGCGAATTACAGATAGGCCTGGACGACCAGGAGCAGGCCAAAAACCGCCATGAGCTTAGTCTGCTGGAGCTGACTACGCTAATCGGAGGCGGCTCGAAGCCGGAATTGCGCGGCGAAATACAGACCATTATCAATCTGGGAGAACAGAAGTATAGCCTGCCCAGGCTAAGTGCCGAACGCGCTTTTCAGAACCGCGGCGACTTGCTCAGCATCGAGCATCAGATACAGCGTGTGCGCGCCCAATACGACTCCGCCGAGGAGCAAATGAAGGACGAGGTCTACCTGCATGCCGGAGCCAGCATGCAGTCGGAAAATACCGACCACCCCTTTGAAAGGCATCGCAAGCTGGGGCGTGACTACCTGGCCGGCGAGATCACCCTGGTCTGGAGCCGGCCCTTGGACTACTATGGCGGCAAGAAACGGCTCGCGGTTTTCGAGTCGGAGATCGCCGAGCTGAAGGCCGAGCTGGCGCGCAAAGAGCTGCTGGTCAGGCAGGAGATGCAAAATGCGGAGTTGAATTTTCTTTCCGCCCAGAGACGCCTGGGGCTAATCAGCAGCGGGCTGCGCGCCGCCCAGGCCACTCTCGAGGCGGAACAGGAGCGTTTCAGGCTGGGGGAGGGTTCGAGCACAGATGTGCTCGATGCCCAAAAAAACCTGACCGTTATGCTGCAAAGGCTGACCCTGGCGGCGGCTGACCGCCAGAGAGCCAAATGCGACTACTACCACGCCTGCGGATACGAGTCCGAAGAAAACAAGCCCTGAGCTAAACCCCGTCCAAAAAAGTTTTTTTGCCACAAAAAACACAAAAGGCACACAAGAGAATAAAAGAGGCAGCTGATTGCTGTGTCTTCGTGTGTCTTCGTGTCCAAAACCCTGTCAGGCACCCTTTTTGGATGTTAAGGCACACTAGAAGGCTGCAAGCCTGAAAACGTAACGGGAGGTTCCCATATGCCTATTAGTTTTTTTGGAAAGCGTCCCAAGGAAGACGAGTTGGAGCAGTCTATCTCCGCCGGCCTGGGTATGCCAGAGGAAGAGCGCGTCAATCTGGAGCGCGATGTTTTTCTGCTTGAGGATGAGGACGGCAGCCGCAGTCAGCGGCTGCAGAAGGTTGCCGAGCGCGAGGTTCTCAGCGCCGCCGAGGATTCGGTGAAGCGTTCTCACGTCATCAAGCTGGGTCGCTGTCCGGTCTGCGGCGAGCATCTCAGCCAGCACATGACCGCCAGTGTTTGCGAGTCCTGCGGCTGGCACAAGTACGACACTCCCAAGCGTGGGCGTGTGCGTGTGCATCT
>JAAZIY010000251.1 GCA_012800625.1 Lentisphaerota bacterium | reverse complement strand
GTCCAGAACCATGACATGTTTATCCGGCGGGACATTGACGCTGGCTAGTGTAGTCATAAATACCTCGCTTTGCGCTTGTGCTTGCGAACTAAAGCCGGAGCTTCGTGTGATTTAGGGTGACTTCGTGTGTCTTGCTGTCCAACAAACAGTTTGCGCGGTTTAGGCCTTGTTCAGTTTAGGCTGAAGGTAGTCTATGCTGCTTTTCAGGGTTTCCAGTGCGCCGTAGTCCGCTTCGGGGACCTCGACGCCATACTGTTTGCGCAGTTCCATGACCACATCAAGAAAGTCCATGGACTCCAGTTTTCCGCGCAGGCTTTCTTCAGCGTCAAAACTGGCCCAGTCTTCATCTGGCACTATGTCGCTAATGATTTCAACCAGGGCCATCGATATTTCCTCGCGTGTCATTTCCTTTTACTCCTTTTGTTTTAGTCGTTGTTTCTGTGATTTCAGAAGATATTACATATGTCGTTTAAGTACGGTTACGCAGTTGATGCCCAGCATGCCGAACGAGTTGTTCAACATGGCGTCGAGCTTATCCAGTTTTTTAGGTTTATGCAAGAGCAGGTTAGGCAGCTGGCAGGCCGGGTCCAGCTTGTCGACATTGATGGTGTGATGCGCCAGCTTGTCATCGAAGGAGGGCAGGTTTCCGGCCAGCTCGAGCGCTCCGGCTGCTCCCATGCAGTGTCCTATAAAGCTTTTGGTATTGGTGTAGTATGTGTCCGGGCAATTGTCGAATACCTGTCGCAGCGCTTCGCACTCCCTGGCGTCTCCGGCCGGCGTGCCGGTGGCGTGTGTGTTCACCAAGTGTATGTCTTGGGGCTGCAGTCCGGCTCTTTGGATGGCCATGCGCATGCATTGGCTCTGGCGCTGCGAGTTGGGCAGCACGGTGTCGGTGGCGTCTGAGTTATATGCCCAGCCGGCCAGCTCAGCGTAGATATGCGCGCCGCGTTCCAGGGCGTGGTCCAGGCGTTCAAGCACGTAGATGGCTCCGCCTTCGGAGACCACGATGCCGTTGCGCGCCGCGTCAAAGGGTCTGCTGGCCTGTTCGGGCACCTCGTGTTTCGCCAGGGCATTTTGGCTATTGAAGGCGGCAAAGATACCGAAGGTGCCGGTGCTTTCCGACACTCCGCCGGCCAGTGCCAGGTCCACTTCGCCCAGCAGCAGCTGCTGCGCGCCGTTCACCAGTCCCAGGTTGCCTGCTGCGCAGGCCGCTCCCAGCGTGTAGTGCGGTCCGGTGATGCCCAGGCTGATGGTTACTTCGCCGGCCGGATTGTTGGCCACGGTGCGGGGATTGTGATGATGGCTCCAGTACTTGGTTTGATAGTCAAAGCGGCTGATCTCGTAAATCTCGTTCTCGGTTTCTACATTGCCATGCTCGGTGATGCCGATAAAAACCCCGCAGCGCGACTTGTCCATTGCTTCCAGTTCAATTTTGGCGTCAGCCAGCGCCTCGTGCACACAGTAGATAGCGATGGAGCCGGCCCTTGTGCCTATCCGCCTGGCCTTGCGGCTCTGGTAGCGCAAAGCGTCAAAATCACAAAGCCCGGCCACGGTGTCGCCGAAATATCTTACCGAGTAGCTTTTCACACCGGAGACCGAGGCTAGCAGGTTGGCGCGGTATTCCGCTAAGTTGTTGCCATTGGGCGCCGTAAGCCCTATGCCGGTGATAACGATGCGCTCTCGCTCAGATTTATTCATGCCCAAACTCAAAATAACCCTGAAATAGATAAATAAAAAAAGTGAAGTCATAATATAAGTCATACTTGACAATATGCGAATTGCACTGCGCACTTGCCGCAAGAAGGGCGGCAGAAAAATGCACACTGGGTGCACTAAGCTTTGGTTTAGGCTTATGCTGAGCTTTCCTGCTTAGTGTCTTATCCTAAAAGTATACTTTATTTGTATTTCTGGCACTACTCGCATATATTACTTTATCGTCATTTTTGTTAAGAAGCCGGCAATGTAGAACCTTATTCAGAGGTATAACGTGAGCAAAGTAAAAACCTTGGCCGAGCACCTGGAGTATGTTGAAGCGGTTGCCCGCCTGTCTTTTAGTTATGCCTGGAGTGTGTCGAGTAGACTTCCGGATATGGAGTTAAGCGATATCATTCGGCGGCACACCATGCTCTATTATCATATTCTTAATCTGGACGCCGACATGCCAAGGCAGGAGTTACAAGCGGTAAAGGCGGAAGATATTGCAGAATTCGAAGAGCTTATGTGGCATGCTTGCAAAGATTTCATCATCGAAAAAGCCAGCGCCTTCTATCCTGATTCCATTGGTATGCCAGGTTATATCCAGAAACCCAGATACAAGTGGAATTGCGGCAGCTTGAAATATGATGAGCCACATGCCAAGCTGCCGGGATACTGTGTGTTTCATATTGCCAATGGGACCGCACCACGCTCAATTTTCGATGTGCCCGGACATTTACTGGAATGTTTTGAAAAATTACTGCATGACAGCGAAAAAGAATACGGCTACCAGGTCTTGTATACTAAAACCTGGTTGAATGACAAAGAGGAGTTTTTATATTATTTTCCCGAAGAGTGGCGTCAGAACCGCTCCAGTATAGACCGCAACAGCTTGCCAAGCTGGAATATTGGCGACTGGGGACAGCTGATCACTGCAAGAGGCCTGCTAAACCCGAAAACCGCCGCATTCCTGCGCCAAAACGGCTACTTGCCTTATGCCTCAAGAAAAGCGCATTGTTCGTTTGCAAGCATGCGCGAGCATCTGAAATCAATCAGGGCTAGGCAAGCAGATAGCTGGCCACCTAGACCTTAATGCCCCTTTTAGACGAAGACGACTTGGTGTGACTTTGTGTCCAAAAAGGGGGGGCATAGTGGCGCCCCTACGAGGCGCTGCTTTTGAGGGGTGCTCCACCCCAGGCTAAAGCCTGGGGTTAAGCATAGTTATGCGCCT
>JAAZIY010000250.1 GCA_012800625.1 Lentisphaerota bacterium | reverse complement strand
ATCTGCCTGGGCCTGTCCACACGGTTTGAAGGGTGCATCAGTGCATTAACGATGGCTTCACGCAAGACCATGGGAGGCAGTCCTCTGGTTTCCGCCTGTAATTCTCCATTATTCGCGGTCATTAATTCCGATATAATCATACTGCAAAGTTTTATGCGTCCGTCTTTCTCTTTGTCTTTGCCATAAGACAATTCTTTTTTTAACTTCAGAGCCATCCCATAGGCATTAAAAAACAGCGGTTTGAGGACTAATTCCCGCAGTGACAGCCCCTTTTTTCCGGAAACCCATTTTCGATTTTTCCTGGCTTGTTTTTTTATTGCGCTTGCAAATCATAGTCTGCGGCTCATATTAACAACTGTTAAAGTAGACATTGTTTTTTTTAGGAGTAAAACTATGAGGTTATCGACCAAAGCCCGTTATGGTGTTCGCATATTGCTAGATTTAGCCTTGCATGATTCTCCGGCACCCCGTCAGTTACGCGACATAGCTCTTTCGCAGCAAATATCCGAGAAATATATCAGCCGTTTGATCATATCTTTGCGCCGCGCCGAGCTAGTCTGCTCGGTACGCGGCTCTCAGGGCGGCTATCGGCTTTCCTGCGACCCTAAGACTGTCACTTTGCTTGACATAGTCGAGGTCATGGAGGGGCCAATTACCCTGCTTGACTGTGTGCTTGCGCCGCAGGATTGTGCGCGTAGCTCTGCCTGCTCTGCCCGCCTAGCTTGGGATAGGCTCAGCGCCGACATACGCTCAGCCATGCGCAAAGTCAAGCTGCAAGACCTAATGCACCATAAGGCACACAAATAAACTCTAAGATAAAGGCCTTCCAGCCGCAACTTATCGCTCAAACAAGCATTTCCGGGATCCAGCCAAAAAAAATGCCCTTTCGCCGGAAGAGGCGAAAGGGCATAGATTACTTCCTGAATTCAGTATTACTTTTTCGGGCAGTAATGTGTGTGCAGCAGCTTGTGTGCCAGCTCACTGTTCGGCTCACCGAGGAAATCCTTGTAGATTTTCACGATGGACGGGTTAAGGTGTGACTTGCGGATAGGCAGTCCCTTGTCGGCACGGTAGATAGCTTCTTTACGCGCCTCGAGTATATCGCTGCCGTCGTTACAGCCACAGTTGCTGTAGGGCTGTCCGCCGCCATTGATACAACCGCCGGGGCAGGCCATGATCTCGATGGCGTGGTATTGCGACTCGCCGCTCTGTATTTTCTCGAGCAGTTTACGCGCATTTCCCAGACCGGAGGCCACCGCCGCCTTCAGCTCAAGATCGCCTATCTTCACAGTGGCCTCTTTGATGCCGTCAAGACCGCGCACGGCGACAAAATCAATGGGGCTTTCTGCTACGTCCTCAAAATATGCGATGGAGCCGTCCTTCTGCTCGTTTAGTATCCAGTCCGCTGCGGTACGCAAAGCGGCTTCGAGCACGCCGCCGGAAGCGCCGAAGATAACTCCGGCACCGGTGGACTCGCCCAGCGGGTCGTCGTAACTCTCGTCGGGCAGGCGGTTGAACATGACGCCGGCCTCTTTGATCATGGAGGCCAGTTCGCGAGTGGAGAGCACGTAGTCGACATCGCGCACGCCCTCGGGGGCAAACTCGGGGCGACCGGCCTCGTACTTCTTGGCCAGGCAGGGCATGATCGAGACCACGATCAGGTCACTAGGATCTATACCCAGCTTTTGGGCATAGTAGCTTTTGGCGATTGCGCCGAACATCTGCTGCGGCGACTTGGCGGTCGAGGGCATATGCATCAAATCGGGGAACTGGTGCTCGAGGAAGTTGACCCAGCCGGGGCAGCAACTGGTCAGAATAGGCAGATTCTCGCCGGACTTGATGCGCCCGAAAAGCTCGGTGGCCTCTTCGAGGATGGTCAGGTCCGCCGACCAGTCGGTGTCGAAAATCTTGGCAAAGCCCAGGCGGCGCAGGGCGGCAACCAGTTTGCCGGTGCTGATCTCGCCGGGCTTCATGCCGAACTCCTCGCCTATGGCGACGCGCACGGCCGGGGCGGTCTGCACAATGACTGTCTTGCTGGGGTCATTCAACACCTGCCAGACCTCGTCCTTGTAGCCGATCTCGGTCAGCGCACCCACTGGGCAGGCCAGCACGCACTGGCCGCAGAAGACGCAGGCGGTCTGGTCCAGGGGCAGGAAATTCTGCGGTGCAACGCTGGCAGTGAAGCCGCGGTTGACTCCGGAGAGCACGCCGACGGTCTGCACCACGTTGCAGGCGGTCTCGCAGCGCCGGCACATGATGCATTTGTTCATGTCGCGGCGTATGGCGGCGCCGTTGTCATCGACGGCCAGTTCAGTCTGCTCGCCCTCGTAGCGTATGTCATGGATATTGAACTCGCTGGCCAGGGTCTGCAGTGTGCAGTTCTGGTTTTTGGTGCAGACCAGGCAGTCCTTGGGATGATTGGAGAGCAGCAGTTCGAGAACAGTGCGCCTGGCCCTGATGGCGCGCATGGTGTTGGTGTGCACATCCATGCCCTCGGCCACCGGTGTACAGCAGGACGGTGCCAAGTTGGGTCTGCCAGCCACCTCAACCACGCAGATACGGCAGGAGCCGCTGCGGTGTTCGACGTGAAAACAGTCCCAGTTGATGTGGCAGAGTGTGGGTATCTTCAACCCTAGTTGAGCGGCGGCCTCCAAAATGGTGCTGCCCTCCGGAACGGATACCGGATTGTTGTTTATCTTAAGATTTACCATCTGTATTAACTCCGAATATTAACCGGTTGTTGCTCGTCAGACCCGGCGGCAAAAGAAGGCCGCCGGACAATTGCTTGGCTTCTTGGCACTACTTCCTGTCTATGGCTGCGAATTTGCAGCTGCGCATGCAGGCTCCGCACTTGATGCACTTGCTCTGGTCTATGTGATGACGCGTCTTGGGCAAGCCGCTGATGCAGTTCACCGGGCAGTTGCGCGCACAAATGCCGCAGCCTATGCAGTTCTCGTTGATGGTGTAGTTGAGCAAAGAGGTGCAGACTGCCGCTGGGCAGCGGTGTTCGAAGATATGCGCCTTATACTCCTCCGGAAAGTTCTTCAGGGTGGAAAGCACCGGGTTGGGCGAGGTCTGCCCCAGACCGCAGAGCGAGGTGTCCTTGATGACATTGCCCAGCTCTTCGAGCTGGTCGAGCATCTCGGGAGTGCCCTGGCCGGCGCAAATCTTATCCAGTATCTCGAAAAGCCGCT
Source organism: Lentisphaerota bacterium (assembly GCA_012800625.1). Lineage (GTDB taxonomy): Bacteria > Verrucomicrobiota > Lentisphaeria > Oligosphaerales > Oligosphaeraceae > JAAZIY01. Next base: position 8,397 of record JAAZIY010000250.1, on the reverse strand, counting down.
TGTTGCCGATGCGGCAGGGGGTGCATTTGCCGCAGGACTCGTCCACAGTGAACTCGAGGAAGAAGCGGGCGATATTCACCATGCAGGTATCCTCGTCCATGATGATCATGCCGCCGGAGCCCATCATCGAGCCTAGGGCCTTGAGCGACTCATAGTCTATGGCGGTGTCCAGGTTTTTGGCGGTGAGGCAGCCTCCGGAGGGGCCGCCGGTCTGCACGGCTTTGAACTCGCGTCCATTGGCGATGCCGCCGCCCAGTTCGAAGATAATGTCGCGCAGCTTGATGCCCATGGGCACCTCGACCAGTCCTACATTGCTGATCTTGCCGGCCAAGGCAAAGACCTTGCTGCCTGGCGAGCCAGGCGTGCCAATGCTCTTGAACCAGGCCGCGCCCTGACGGAAAATCGCCGGGATGTTGGCCAGGGTCTCGACATTGTTGACGATGGTCGGCTTGCCCCAGAGGCCGCGCACTGCCGGGAAGGGGGGCTTGAAGGTAGGCTCGCCGCGCTTGCCCTCAATCGAGTGGATAAGCGCGGTTTCTTCGCCGCAGACAAAGGCGCCGGCGCCGTATTTCAGCTCGATATTGAAGTCAAAACCGCTGCCGAAGATGTTCTTGCCCAGCAGGCCGGCCGCGGTGGCCTGTTCGATGGCCTTTTTCAGCCGTGCTATGGCCAGCGGGTATTCGGCGCGTATGTAGATAAGCCCGGTGTCCGAGCCTATGGCGTAGCCGCCTATGGCCATGGCTTCGAGCACGGCATGCGGGTCGCCTTCGAGCACGGCGCGGTCCATAAAGGCCCCCGGGTCGCCCTCATCGGCGTTACAGATGATGTATTTTTGCCCCTTCGGCTGTGCTGCGGCAAACTGCCATTTTTTGCCGGTGGGGAAGCCACCGCCGCCGCGACCGCGTAGGCCAGACTCCACCAGTTCATCGCAGACCTGGGCGGGCTTCATGTCGCTAAGCACCTTGGCCAGGGCCTGGTAGCCGTCCTGCAAGAGGTAGTCTTCGAGTTTTTCGGGGTTGATGCGTCCGCTGTTGCGCAGCGCTATGCGGGTCTGCACCACTTTTTTCTTTGGTTTGGCTTGTTCTTCGGGGTAATAGAGGCTGGTTTTCAGCGCCTCTAGTCCCTCTGCCGTCTTGCTGGCGCCGGCTGCCACGATGGCGGGTATCTGCTCTTCGCTGACATGGCCATAGATGATGGACTTGCCCTTGGCGCTCTTCACCTCGACCATAGGCTCGCAATAACAAAGCCCCAGGCAGCCCACGTCGACCACCTCGAATTTCTTTTCCAGACCCTGTTCGGCTATGTGCTTGCGCAGAGCCGCGGCAATCGGGCTGCCGCCAGCAGCAATACCGCAGGTGCCCAAGGACACCTGAAGACGGGTCTTGCCGGAAAGCCCGGCTCGTAGCTCTGCCACTTTGGCAGTTAAATCAGAAGGCTTCTTAATTTTCATGGTGTTCTATGTTCCTTCTATTCAGTCTTTGCAGTCGGCAATAATCTTGGAAACCATTGCCGGGGTGACGTTGCCGTAAACCCGCTCGTTGACCATTACCACCGGGGCCAGGCTGCAGGCGCCTACGCAGCGCAACACGCCCAGGAAAAAACGCCCGTCAGCGGAGGTCTCACCCTCCTTGATCTTAAGCTCACGGCTGAACTGCTCGACCACCAGGTTGGCGCCCTTCACAAAACAAGCCGTGCCGCAGCACACATTGATTTTAAAGCGGCCTATGGGCTGATCGGTGAAATAAGAATAAAAGCTGATTACCCCGTAGATTTCCGAGCGAGTCAGCTTCAGGCGCTCGGCAATAATCTGCTGCACTTCGCTGGGCAAATAGCCGAAAATGCCCTGTGCCTGGTGCAGTGCAACAATAAGATGGGCGCGGTTGCTCTCAACATCCTTGCCTATGGGGAGCTGGTCTAGAAAAGCGTTCAGGCTAGCCGTCTTCTCCGGCTCCAGCCTGGAAAGCTTTTCCAGGGCGCTTTCAGTCTTCTCGCAGCAACAAGTCATGATACCTCCAGTTGAATTACATATACCTCTTAACCAAGCAATAAGGAAGCTGCTAAAAAACGGCAGAAACCCAAGCTTAGATGCCGACAAAAAAAACGTAAACATATAAATCTATTACAGGAATAAGTTTTTGCAAATGGAAATAATATTTTTAGAGCAAATCAAGGATTTTTTTGGCACTGCAAGGCAGGACTTTAATGTGTCTTAGTGTCCAAAAAGCCTAAATGACACTAAAAACCTCTAAGGTTTGGCGATTTGACGATTTTAGGCGGCAGTCTCGCCAGTTTCGTTTACATTATACGGTAACTCCTGTCAAAAAAGGTCATAGCGCCGAAAGGCCGTTAGTGGCGCCCCTACAGGGCACCGGAATCGGGGGGAGCCTTGACCCAGGGTGGCGCTCGGCTCCTATGGAGGCGCATAAGCCCTTAGTGTCTCTTCGTGTCTCTTCGTGCCCTCCCCCTTCGTGTCCCTTTGTGGTTCAAGGGTCCTTTGGACGGGTTGTAGATAGTTTTGTCCCCTGCATTTTTTCAGCCGGATATAGTCATGTATGCCCTATCTGTTTCTCAGGTGCGTTCCTTGGAGCTTGCCCTAGTCGCCCATCAAGGCATTAGCCTTTTTGATTTAATGCAGCGTGCGGGGGCTTCAGTGAGCAGCTGCGCCCTGGACTTGGCCGCCAAAACCGGGCTGCGCCGGTTTTTACTGTTGGCCGGCAAGGGCAACAATGCCGGCGACGCCTTGGTTTGTGCCCGACTCCTGCAGGAAAAAGGTGTCGAGCTTACCTTGTGCCTGGCTTATCCCCCTGAATTGCTGCGCAACGAGGCCAAATTGGCATATGAACAACTGCCCTCTGAGCTGAAGCAGAAGTGTAAAAACAATTTGACGCCAGAGGCGCTGAGCAGCGATTGCCTGGTGATTGACGGAATGCTGGGCAGCGGCGCCAAAGGCCGAGTGCGCCCGGAATTAGCCGGCTGGATAGAACTGCTGAACGCCGGCAATGCCCCTGTGCTGGCCATAGACCTGCCTTCCGGACTGGAAGCAGACAGCGGCAAAGCCGACTGCGCCGTACAGGCGGACCTCAGCCTGAGCTTTATCGCGCCGAAAATCGGCATGCTGCAGGGGCGCGGACCGGAACTTTGCGGGCGCATCCTGCTGGACCGCCTGGGAACGCCGCAGTCCCTGCTGCAAGAGCAAACCAGCGCCTGGCCGCTGTTTACGCAGTATGAGGCGGCAGGCCTGCTAAGACGCGAGGCGCATGATACCTATAAGAATTTACGCGGCCATGTGGGCGTGATAGGCGGCTCGATGAAATATGCGCAGGCCCCGTTTTTGAGCGCCGTGGCAGCCCTGCGCAGCGGTGCCGGCCTGGCCAGCGTGCTGCTGCCCGAAAGCCTGCCGCTAGACGCCGGCATACCCAGGGCGCTGATTGTCAGAAGACTACCGGACGGTGGCCTGGGAAGACTGAATAAGAACTCGCTGAGTGCCTTGGAAAAAGAACTGCCCGGCCTTGGCGTACTGGCCTGCGGACCAGGCATGACGGCAAACCCGGACATGCTGCCTCTGCTGGAAATGCTGCTGCACTGTGGCAAAGCGTTGCTACTCGATGCCGACGCCCTGAACCTGCTCTGCATGGCCCCGCAAATGCTGCCGCAAAGCAATGCCAAGCTGATCTTGACACCGCATCCCGGCGAGATGCGCCGATTAGCGCGAGCCTTTGGCCTGAATGAAAACCTGCCCAGACATGAGCAGGCCCTGGCACTGGCAGAGAAAAGCGGCGCGGTGATATTGCTTAAAGGGCATAGAAGCATATGCGCCAGCCCGGAGGGCCGCTGGAGCTGCAACCTGAGCGGCAGCGCCGCACTGGCCACAGCCGGCAGCGGCGACGTACTCAGCGGAGTCTGCGCCGCATTCCTGGGACAAATGCCGCCCATGCAGGCCGCCGCCCTGGGGGCATTTCTGCACGGGCTTTGCGCCGAAAGACTGAAACCCATAGGCTCCAGAGGACTGATAGCAGACGATTTGCTCAACGAAATACCCGCCGCCATGGCGCAAATCAACCCAAAAGCCTGACAGGGATGAACAACGGTACTATTGTGGACACGAAGACACACTAAGACACACTAAGGCACACGAAGGCGTTTTCATCTTAAAGAGGCATTATCAGCTTTTTTTAGAGTTCACGAAATTATTTCGCCCCTGCCATTGCTTGCATTTTCTGCGCTTTGGGCTATCTTATATTTCTTGCTGTTGTGCCAGCATAGCTCAGTGGTAGAGCAGCTCATTCGTAATGAGCAGGTCCTCGGTTCGAGTCCGAGTGTTGGCTCCAGCCCCGCTTTTCTCCCTGTGCGGAGGAAGGCTTTTTTTTTGCTTGGCCAAATAAAGCACTTGCGCACTGCGTTAAACCTACAGCCCATTGGCTTGTTAATCCGCTTTCAGGTCTTATAGTACTTTTTATGCTTTCAATTTTGGTTTTTCAGGAGTGATTTTATGAAGCGCCGTGTTTTTACTCTAGTCGAGCTGCTGGTCGTCATCGGTATCATCGCCATCTTGGCCGCCATGCTTATGCCGGCGCTGCAAAAGGCGCGCGAACAAGCCAACCGCTCCGACTGCACCAGCCAGCTAAAACAAATCGGCTTGAGCATAATCATGTATGCCAATGAAAACCGAGGCATGACGCCGACTGTGGAAAGCGGTGCCTCCATAGCCCATAACGCCGACAGCCTTAAGATCTTACTTGAATATGATTACCTGAAGACCCTGGCAGTCTTCATCTGCCGCAGCACTAAAGACAGTAAAGCTTCTGACATTGCGAGTTTTAGCGACGCCAATTGCAGCTATCTGTATTGGGCCGGTTTGGCGCTAACCGATTTCAATGCCGAGATGGGCATGGCCAGGGACAAGAAAAAAAATCACGGTGAACAATATGGCAACGTGCTTTTTGGTGACGGACACGTGGAAGGGATCACCGTTGCTAGAGTCAATAAAGATGAAACGGACGAAGACAAGAAAAAAGGCTGGATTTCCCATAATCGCTACTTCGAAATGAATTACGAGGATGATGCCGCCGCCATACATGATGTTGTGGATACTGAATACTTCGTTGAAAATTCCAAGTGGCTGAACGATTAGGCTTATTGACAACCTGAGCCCCCCGCAATATTCTGGTTGACAATCGATTTTGGGTTCTCCGTCAACTTTTAGTATTCTTAGTGTGTCTTAGTGTCCCCAAAAACCCTATAGGCCATTCAGGTTTACTCCTGGGTGGCCTTTTTTCCATATTTAGTCAACGCCAGGGAGAAAACTCATGAAGTACAGCATCACCTCGGTCGCCTTGCCGGATTTAGATTTGCTTGGCCAGGCCAAGCTGCTCAGCAGCCTGGGTTACGATGGTCTCGAGCTGCGTGTGCGCCGCAATCCGGAAGATACGGGCACTGGCCCCAGCTTCTGGGGTCAGCACCGCAATGACGTCTCGCCGGAGAACCTGGTGTCCCGCGCCGCCGAAATCCGCCAGGTTTTGGATGAGCATGGCCTGGCTTTGGCTGGTCTGGCCAGCTATGTCAACTGCACTGACTTGGATGAATTCAAGCTGGTTCTTGAAGGTGCTGTGGCTGTGGGCGCCAAAGCCATGCGCGTCAGCGGAGCGGCCCCCTTCACCAAGAAGGGCAACGACAACTACCAGGCTATCTTCGGCGACACCGTGGCCGGATATGCCCGCTGCATCGAGGCCGCCCAGGGCAGCGGCGTGAAACTGCTATTGGAGACGCACGGCGGCACCATACACACCAGCGCCTCCCTGGGACTGCGCATCGTAAGCAATTTCTCTCCCAGCCAGGCGGGGCTTATCTTCGACCCCAACAACATGGTCTCCGACGGCTTCGAGACCACTGGCGTGGTCATCCCCATGCTCGGCGAATATATAGGACATTGCCATATAGCCGGACACCGCCCCTACCCAGGCGAAAAAGATGAAAACGGCACCGTGACCTGGAAATGGGAATGCTGCTCCATGGCCGAAGGACTGTATGATTTCCCCGAAATGCTGCGTTGGCTGAAAAAAATCGACTATCAGGGGTTTATCAGCGTTGAGGACTACCGCGCTGAGCTGAGCAGCGAGTACCGCTGCAAAGAAGCCATACACTACCTTAAAAAAATAGAGTGATGGTTTTGGACACTAAGACACACTAAGACACGCCAAACCCTTAGTGTGTCTTAGTGTGTCTTAGTGGTTTAAGGGCTTTTTGGACGGGGTTTAGCTTGGAGGTGGTTTTATGACACAGGCTCAGGCACGCATCTTGTTACTGGTGGACGGAGCCGCCGCCAGTCTGCCGGGCATGCAGCTGCTGCTGCGCTTGCAAGAGGCCGGTTTCAGCGTGCAGGTAACAGCCACAGAGGCGGCGCTGGCCTTCCAGCCGGCAGTCTCCTGGTCGGCATTTTCTGGTCTGCCCTGCCTGCCGCTGGACCAGCTAGGAGACGAGCAGCTGAAAAGTGCTGAGCTTTTGCTGGCCGCGCCGATCTCGCTCAATTTGCTGGAAGAGCTTTTGGGCAGCCAGCAATGGCGCAATGCTCTGCAAAGCAATAATCTGCCATTGCTGGCCGCCCCGGCCATGTCGCCCGAAGAAGCCGAACAGTCCCCGCAATTCACCGGCCAATTCGCCGCACTGCCACCCGGCAGCGGGCTAGTCTTGCCTGGAGAACAACGCTGGGACCTGGGGGCGCTGGGCAGCATCGCCCTGCCCTCGGTGGAAACTTGCCTCGAGGAGGTCTGCAACTTTTTCACCGTGCCGGACCTGCTGGGCAAAAAACTGCTCCTGACCGCTGGAGCCACCATCGAGGACATAGACCCGGTGCGCTTCATCTCGAACCGCTCCACCGGCAGGATGGGCCTGGCTTTGGCCAGGGCGGCGGCCCGTCGCGGCGCCAGCGTCAGCCTGGTGCATGGCCCGGTGGCGGACCCCTTGCCGGCCAACTCGCGCATTAAGCCCATTGCCGTGCGCAGTGCGCAGCAGATGTACGAGTGCAGCATGGCCGAACTGTCCCAGGTTGACATCGCCATACTATGCGCGGCGGTGGCTGACTTTAGCCCGGACCAGTACGTGCCCCAAAAAATCAAAAAGCGCGGCGCGCAGGAGCTTAGCCTGCTGCTGCGGCGCACGCCGGATATCCTGGCCAGCATGGGCAAACTGGAAAACCGCCCCTTCCTGGTGGGTTTCGCCGCTGAAAGCGATGACCTCGAGCTGAATGCGCGCCTGAAGCTACAGAGCAAGCAATGCGATATGATCTGCGCCAACGACATCCGCGAACCAGGCAGCGGATTCGCCGTGAGCACCAACCGCGTCAGCATATATAGTAAGGAAGGTCACCTGACCCAGCTGCCGCTGCTAAGCAAGGACAAGTGCGCCGAACAAATCATCGAGCAAGTGAGCGCACACTACTATGCCTGGCTGAAAACATAAACCGCGCGCCAAGGCGGCGCCGTAACTCTTATCATTCATTAACCGAGGCGCGACCATGACAAATCAAGCGGCGGAATTCTGGCCGGACCTGCAGCGCGAAGAACGCATTGGTTTCGCGGAGGTTATCTACTGCGAGGGCAAAAGCGATGAGCAGCTCGCTAAAATCGCGGCGCAGCTTTTGGCGCATCATGACAACCTGCTGGCCACGCGCTGTAGTCAAAGACAGTACGAAGTTATGCTGACCCTGAATAATAAGCTGAAGTATCATGCCTCAGCCAGACTGGCATACCTGCACGAGGATAAAACACCGCGGGGACGAGGCAAGATCGCCGTGGTGAGCGCCGGCACTACCGATGTGCCAGTGGCCGAAGAAGCCGCCATTACCGCAGAAGTCATGGGAAACCAGGTGGAAAGACACTACGACATAGGAGTGGCCGGACTGCATAGACTCTTGCAAAGACAAGAGGCACTCATGCAGGCCGAGGTCGTGGTCGCAGTGGCCGGCATGGAGGGAGCGCTGCCATCCGTGCTGGGCGGACTGCTCGCTGCCCCTATCATCGCAGTGCCTACATCGGTGGGATACGGGGCAAACCTACAGGGAATCACCGCTTTGCTGGCCATGTTAAGCTCATGCGCGCCAGGCATCAGCGTCGTAAATGTGGATAATGGCTTCGGCGCCGGTTATGCCGCAGCGAGAATAAATCGCAAAAGAGGGCACGAAGGGGGAGGACACGAAGGAACACGAAGAGACACTAAGGCACACTAAGGGCTTATGCGCTGCCTGCGGCACCGCATAAGCCGCTTGCCCGTTTTTGTTTGTTGGGAAAAAGGAGCCGGACAAAGCAGAAAAACTCGATGAAATAGCATAAAAAACGCAAATTTCCTGCTAAAATTCTAATTTTAGACGAAGACTACTTGGTGTGTCTTAGTGTAGCTTCGTGT
>JAAZIY010000249.1 GCA_012800625.1 Lentisphaerota bacterium | reverse complement strand
CAAAATAACTGCAGACCCAGGGATATGGCAGCCAATCTTATGTAAGGAGCCGTGCAAACCAACACGGGTCTGCGGCTTATGCGGCGCCGCAGACCCGCATAAGCCCTTAGTGTCTCTTCGTGCCCCTTAGTGACCTCCCCCTTCGTGTGTTTGAGTGGCTCAAAGGCTTTGTGGACGCGCTCTAACTTATACTGTTTCCTGCTCCCCAGGCTTCACTGAGCCATTCTATGGGTGACCACAAACGAAAATTTTCAGGCTAAAAACAAGATATTTTATTTCCTTGCACTATAGTTATTATATCTGCCATCAAACAGACCAGCCTGCATTTTCAAACTGAAGCAAGGAGCACACGTGTCGATTCTATTTAAAAACGGCTTGCTGCATGACGGCGTCAAGGCCGAGGCCCAACAACTTGACATCCTGGTGCAGAATGGACGAATCACAGAGATTGCAACCAGGTTTCCCGCCGAGATTTGCGCCGAAGTCATTGACCTCGAAGGCAAGTATATCTATCCGGGCCTGGTCGAGGCGCATTGTCATCTCGGCTTAAGAGGCTACGGCACGCGTAGCGAGGGAAGCGACAACAACGAAAGAAACGACCCGATCACGCCGCAGCTGCGCGCCATTGACGCCTTCAACCCGCTGGACCCAAGTATCAGCATGGCCGCACAGGCCGGCGTCACCAGCGTAGGCACCGGGCCGGGCAGCGCCAACGTGGTAGGCGGCAGCTTCGCCGCCATAAAAACCGCCGGACACAGAGTCGATGACATGATCATCAAAGACCCGGTGGCCATGAAGTGCGCCTTCGGAGAAAACCCCAAGTTTGGCTATCAGGACAAACAGCTCTGCTCACGCATGACCATAGCCGCCAAGCTGCGCGAGCTGCTCTATAAAACCCTGGAGTACGACGGCAAGCTGAAAGCCGCCGCCAAGGACCCCGCCAAAAAACCCACCTATGACCAAAAGCTGGAGGCCATGCTGCCAGTGATACGCAAGCAGATACCGCTCAAGGCTCATGCCCACCAGGTCAACGATATGTTCACCGCCATACGCATAGCCAAGGAGTTTGACCTGCTCCTGACTTTGGAGCACTGCACCGAAGGCCATCTTATAGCCGACGAGCTGGCCGAGGCCGGCTGGCCCCTGGTGGTGGGACCCAGCCTGACCCATGCCAGCAAAGTGGAGACCCGCCTGCGCAGCTTCGAGACCCCGGGCATACTGGCCGCGGCCGGCTGCCAGGTCTCCATTATGACCGACTCGCCCGTCACGCCTCAGCCCTATCTGGCTCTGTTTGCCGGCCTCGCCGTCAAGTCCGGCATGAGTCCTTTTGCCGCATTACAGGCCATAACCATCAATCCGGCTAAGTTGCTAGGCATAGAAAACCGGGTAGGCTCAATAGAAGTCGGCAAAGACGCCGACCTACTGATTGCCGACGGCGATATCTTGGCCATCGCTACCAGCATCTGCCAGGTCTACATAAACGGCAAACCCATACCTATGAAAAAACAGGCATAAAACAGACCGCGTAAACGGGGGGGGGGAATGCCCAGCCATGACGGCCTCTAATATGGCTGGGCACGCCCCCTGCCTAAGTCGCATATTATACTATATCGGCGTGATGCTAAACCTGCTGGGCGCTTCTTTTGCGGTATGCGCCTGGCGGCATATTGCAGTAGCGCCTGAAAACCTGATTGAAATAAAATTCGTTTTGAAAGCCGCTAAGCCTGGCAACCTCCTTTAGTTCAAGTTCACCATCAGACAGATAAACCTTGGCTTGCTTGATCTGCTCCAAATGCAGCAATTTTGTGAAAGTCTGGCCAAAAAGTTCTTTCACAACCATGCTGCAGCGAGAATTTGAAAGCTCCAAATGCTGAGCCAGGTCCGGCAGCGTAGGCCTGTATTTGATATTGTGGCTGATGAAGCGTTTTATTTTGCTTTTGCGCCCGGTTTCCAACTTGGCAAATTCCCCGTACATTTTTTGTGCTATCTGCATAAGCGCATTTCCCAGCAGTGTCAAAGCGAAGGCCAACTCCAGCCCGCGCTCCTCTGTCCACAGTGGCATGGCCATATATCGTTGCTGATAATACTTGGGTAACTCCTGCACCGGAAACCGGGCTTCTCTAAAGGCTCCGGCAAAAAGCGTGGCGGCCAGCTCATTGTCTTTAAATAGGGGCAGTACGCATTCGACCACTCCTCGCCAGCACTGAAAACGAAACGGCCCGCGAATTGTCTCCCCCTCCCGCATCACGTCATATTTGCAATGCTGCATACAGCGCAGGCGTTTGCCTTTTTTATATTGACAGCAGGGAGCCAAGTGTACATTGCGCGCGGGCAAAAGACACCTGCTGTCAGGCATGACAAAAAGCTTGACATGGTCATGCAGAGTCAGGAAAACGTTGTAGCGTTGTTCAAACTCAAGCCACAAGGCAGGCAGCCTGTCAAAAGCATTGCCGCTGTCAATTTTATAACTCAACATCATATTAAGCCGCGGTTAGATGCCAGACCTAGTCCAGAAAGCCGACCTGGCAGGATTTTGGACACTAAGACACACTAAGACACACTAAGACACACTAAGACACACTAAGACACACTAAGACACACTAAGACACACTAAGACACACTAAGACACACTAAGACACACTAAGACACACTAAAGCACATCAAGCCGTCTT
>JAAZIY010000248.1 GCA_012800625.1 Lentisphaerota bacterium | reverse complement strand
TGATTCCTTTGCAGGTTCTACTTCTAATAACTCTTTTTCAGAGTGACGTGATCAAATTAAAGACTGTCTCCGCGTCACCGGAGGCAGTCCCGCACATTTCATTGCGCTGTTCTATTGCCAAAGAGCCAGCCTGATTTCCAGGCGCGAAGAATACTATGACACGCATTTGCGCTTTTACAACCCGGTTCCAGCACAATTAAGGAAAAAAACTGTGGAATTTGGGGAATTGGTCACGAAGTCACACGAAGGGGCACGAAGTCAGACAAAAAGGCTATGGCACTAATAAGAGTTGTCGGGGTCTGAGAAGATAGCGAGATGTGTATATAACAATTTGAATAGCAATTACTTAGGAATTACTATTACTTTTGTCTACTTTTGTCAGGAGCCAGCCATGAAAGTCAATTCCAGTCTGATTGCCGATTTACCAAATCCGGAGCGTCCTCGCGAGCGCATGCAGCGTCTTGGTGCTTCAGCCCTGAGTGACCGCGAGTTACTGGCTATTTTGTTACGCACTGGCACGCGCGGCAAGTCGGCCTTAAGCCTGGCTGCGGATCTTTTGCAGCGCTATGAGGGCAGTTTGTCGCGTCTTGCCGATTCCAGCATTCACGAATTAGGCAAGACTCCCGGCATAGGCAAGGTAAAGGCCACTGAGCTTTGCGCCGCCTTCGCCTTAAGCGCACGTATCAGCCAGCAGGAGTGCCGGAATTTGCCCATGATGAACAATCCGGCCAAGGTGGCCAGTTATGTCCGTCAAAGCCTTAATCAGCGTGAGCAGGAGGAATTTCATGTGTTGCTTCTAGACAGCCGCATGCGCCTGATGCGCTCCGAGCTAATCACCGTGGGTCTGCTCGACCGAAGCCTGGTGCATCCCCGCGAGGTATTTCGGGTTGCCATCAAAGAAGCCTGCCAGAGCCTGATACTCTGTCACAATCATCCCAGCGGCGACATCAGTCCCTCCCAGGAAGACAAGCACAGCACCAAGATGCTGCAAAAGGCGGGAAAAATAGTGGGCATAAGCATACTGGACCATGTGATCATCAGCAGCCGCCGCGAAGACCTGGAATATTTTAGTTTTCGCGAGGCCTCTTTGATGCTTTCCGACAAGGAGCTGGAATAGAACAGCCCGCCGGCCTTCGCTCTCAGTTCCAGTTATAGAGGAAGATGCCTACCATGAGCAGGACGGCGGCCATAAAGCGGCGCATAACAATGTTCCAGGGCACTTTTTCCTCGAGGTAGGTCTGCCCTGCTTTGGCCAGCAAGACCCCGAGCAATACCGCCCACACTCCCCTGGTGCTCTGCACTATGTTGCCATTTACCGTGCCTATCTGTTGAAAGCAGGCGAAGAGAAAAACTATGCCGGACATCCAGGCTAGGGCAAAAGGGGCGGCCAGCTTCCAGACCTGGGCTTTTTGACGCTCCAGGAATGGCAATATAAGCAGGCCAATCAGCCCGCAGAGGGCGTATGAGATACTGCTGCTAAACATGGAGAGCTGCAGCAGGCTGTCGGACGCGGAGGCCTGACCCATGAGGTCCATTTGCTGCTTGATACAGATATCGGAAAAAGAATAGCCGCAGCAAGCGGCGACAACCCAAAGCAGGCTGGCCAGGGGGATGCGACGACCGGCATTATTGAGAATAAAGGCTGACAGGATAGTGCAGGCGATGGCAATTATCTGCATATAGCCATAGCTTTCCGTACGGAACAAGAAGGCGTTGGCCAGCGCCAGCACCACCAGCTTTAAGCCCAGCAGCGGCACCACGCGGGAAGAATCAACCTTGCGCTGAGCCATAAATAGGCAGGCCTGGCCAGACAAATAAAGCAAAACGCCATAAATAGTGACCAGCAGCCAACTGCGAAAAGCATCAATGATGGCACCCTGCCAAAAAAACAGCAGGCCGAATAAGGACAAACAGCCCATCAGAATATGGCCGCGGGCCAAAAGACCCAAAGAGCTTAGACCGCGGCATAGACGCAAAGCCCG
>JAAZIY010000247.1 GCA_012800625.1 Lentisphaerota bacterium | reverse complement strand
GGTGCGCAGCACAAGTGAACGGCTTTATGCCGGATTTTGAGTTGACTCCTTCGAAAGGAAAGCTAGGCGACTGGAATTTTTTCCTTAAACCGTCGAAGAACCGCTGTATGAATAACCTTAAGCAAGCTGGCATGGCATCCTTTCTTTATACCGAGGACAATGATGACTGGATCGTTTTGGGCCGCGGCAGCAGCACTTCGCGTTTTTGGGCGACGCTTCTGTCCGGTTACGGCGGGTTTACTCCAGGATATGGAGTGCACTTTAGGGGACAAAATACTACTGTGGGCACCTTTGTTTGCCCCGCTGAGCCGGTAGGTTTTGGGCATTACAATAACGGTCTTTTCATGTACACCCATTACGGAAACAATGCCCTGCTCACTGGCAGTCCTGGCTGGGATGATGGCTGGCGTGACAAATTTAGACGCACATCTTGCATCCGTAGTGCTTCAGAAGCAATGCTGCTGACCGACAGCAAAGTCAAAAACACCTTTGAGAACTCTCATAGCAGCTACACGGCTTTGAGACATATGAACCGGGCTAACTTTCTGTTGTATGACGGACACTGCGTCACTTGGCACATAGATGAGTTTCTCAACCGGCCTAACCTGCCAGCTTCAGGCTCATACAGAGCTTGGAGAGTAGGATTCGATAGTACCTGCGGTGTCAAGGCGACCAATTAAACTAAAAGCCAGCTCTGTAATGATTGGCGCAGTCTTTGTGGCTAGTAAGCAAGAAAACAGTTTTTGCTGACTGAGATATTTTCCTGTTTGGCTTGCTTTTTGCTGGTTTGGCATCATATTATACAAGTGTTATGAATTGATGGTGGCTGTAGCTCAGTTGGTTAGAGCGTCTGGTTGTGGCCCAGAAGGCCGCCGGTTCAAGTCCGGTCAGTCACCCCATTTTTACGGCTCTCGGCTAATCTTAGACGAGAGCTTTTTTTTTGTGGGGAGCTGCGGACAGCGCAGACAGATACTGTCGGCTGGTTTTAAGCTTTAAAAGCTTCGTGTGCCCTTGGTGTCTCTTCGTGTCCTCCCCCCGGCGTTTTCTTGCAAGTGGGCTTGTTTCGGGGTATATTTATGTTTTGCCAAAAGCGTTTTTGCTTTTTTGTTTGCCATAGGTGTTATTCATGAAGTTGTCGCAATTTATTGGTCAGCGTTTGCGCGAGGTGCCCAGGGATGCGCAGACCGCCAGTCACAAGTTTCTTTTGCGCGGCGGCTACTGCCGCAGTGTCTCGGCCGGTCTTTATAGCCTGCTGCCGGCAGGCTGCCGCATAGTGCGCAAGATCGAGGCGATTATTCGCGAGGAGATGAACCGCATCGGTGGCCAGGAGGTGCTGATGCCCCTGGTGCTGCCCGCCGAGCTTTGGCGCGAGAGCGGTCGCTATGAGAGCGTGGGACCGGAGCTGCTGCGCTTTCGCGACCGCAATGACAAGGAGATGCTGCTGGGCATGACGCACGAGGAGGCCGTGGTGCACCTGGCGCGCACCGAGCTGCCCTCGCATCGGCAGCTGCCGGCCATGATGTACCAAATACAGGTGAAGTACCGCGATGAGGCCAGACCCAGGGCCGGACTGATCAGAGTGCGCGAGTTCACCATGAAGGACGCATATAGCTTCCATATCAGCCAGGAGTGCCTGGAGGAATACTACCAGAAGGCGCATCAGGCCTACGAACGCATTTTTCAGCGCCTGGGCCTGCGCGAATGCGTCTCCATATTGTCGGACTCCGGCATGATAGGCGGCGCTCTCTCGCACGAGTTTATGGCCATTGCCGAATGCGGCGAGGATACGCTTTTTTGCTCGCCAGACGGGCGCTACCGCGCCAATCGCGAGGTGGCCTGCAGCAAGCTGCACTACAAGCAGGAAGAACCCCTGCCGCTGGAAAAAGTCGCCACTCCGGACTGCAAAAGCATAGAAGAGGTGGCCGCCTTTCTGCAGCTGCCCAAGGAGCAGACCGGCAAAGCGCTGTTCTACAAGGACGGCAAAGGCGCCCTGGTACTGGTCAGCATACGCGGCGACCTCGAGGTGAATGAGGCCAAACTGAAAAAACTGCTGGGCGAGGCGGAACTAGATTTTGCCGATGACCAGCTTATCCTGAGCGCCGGCGCCGTGCCCGGCTACGCCTCCCTGCTGGGGCTGAAACGCGAAGGCATCCGCGTGCTGGTGGACCACTCGCTGGCAGAGTCGAGCAATCTGGTGGTCGGAGCCAATGAGGCCGGTTACCATTGCCGCAATTTTAATTTTTTCCGCGACCTGGAGCTGGCCGAGCAGATACAGGTGGCCGATCTGGCCACGGTGCGCGAGGGAGACCCCTGTCCGCTGAGCGGCGAGCCGCTGCAGATGCACAGGGGCATCGAGGTGGGAAATATATTCCAGCTGGGCACCAAGTACTCGAAGGCCATGCATTGTAATTTTCTGGGAGAGGACGGGCAGTCGCATCCCATGATCATGGGATGCTACGGCATCGGGGTGGGACGCGCCATGGCCGCGGTCATCGAGCAGAACCACGATGACTACGGCCCAGTCTGGCCGCTGTCCATCGCCCCATTCCAGGTGCATCTTATCGGCCTGAACCAGGCCAGGCCGGAAGTGTCCCAGGCCTGCGAGCTGCTCTATAAGCAGCTGCAAGAGGAAGGCCTCGAGGTGCTCTACGACGACCGCGGTGAAAAGGCTGGTTCGGCTTTTGCCGACGCCGACCTGCTCGGGATCCCTTTCCGCATTGTGCTCTCACCTAAGACCCTAGACCAGGCGCAGGCCGAGTTCAAGCGCCGTCACTGGGGAAGGCGCTCCGAAATGCTGCCGCTCTCAGGCCTGGCCGCTTGCATCAAGTCTATGGTGCAGGAGGAGCTGCGCAGTTTTGCCTAAAAGTCACACGAAGGGGGAGGACACGAAGGCACACGAAGGGGAGAGGGCACGAAGGGACACGAAGGGGGAGGACACGAAGGCACACGAAGGCACACGAAGGGCTTATGCGGCGCCGCATAAG
>JAAZIY010000246.1 GCA_012800625.1 Lentisphaerota bacterium | reverse complement strand
TTGTTTTGTTGTTTTAGCTTAAGTCCAACATTCTTTGCAGAGCCAGGCGGGCCTTGTCCGCGATTGGCTGCGGCACCCTAATGTGAGTTTCCTCGTTTTGCAGCGCATTGAGCAGCTTGGGCAGGTTGTTCACCTTCATGTCGGGGCAGAGCAGGCAGGCATTGAGATGAATGAACTGCTTGTCGGGCGCGGCATTTTGCAGGGCGTGCATGATGCCCATTTCGGTGCCCACCAGGAATCGCTGGGCTTTGCTCTCCTTGGCCAGCTTGATCATTTGGCCGGTGGATAGAATATAGTCTGCCAGCTCCTGCACCTCGGGCCTGGTTTCAGGGTGCACCATCAGGGGCACTCCGGGAAAACGCGACTTGGCCTCTTTGGTCATGTCGGCGCTAAGTTTTTCATGCACAGGGCAGTACCCCTCCCAGAGGATCATCTTTTGCCCGGTCTGCTTTTCGATGAATTTGCCCAGATACTGGTCGGGCACGAAGATTATTTCCTGATCCGTCCCCAGGCTGGAGACCACCTTGACAGCATTCGACGAGGTGCAGCAGATATCGCTTTCAGCCTTCACCTCTGCAGTCGAGTTGACATAGCAGACTACTTTGGCACCAGGATGTTCAGCCTTGAAGTGGCGTAGTTGCTCGGCGCTGATCATGTCCGCCATGGGACAGCCCGCGGCAGTGTCAGGCATGATGACCTTGCGCCGCGGGTTGAGAATGGCAGCGGTCTCAGCCATGAACAGAACCCCGCAGAAGACGATCAGCTCGGCATCCTTCACCCGGCTGGCCTCCAGACTCAAGGCCAGAGAGTCGCCGACAAAATCGGCTATCTGCTGTATTTCGGCGGCCTGGTAGGTGTGTGCCAAAATTACCGCGTTCTTCTGTCGGCGCAGAAGCTGGATTTGCGCTATTGTGTCATGCATGCTATTATTCCTGATAATGGGACTTTTGGGACGGGAGCGGGAACGGGGAGCACGCTAATTCGATACGTCCGATGCGTCCGATACGTCCGATGCCATGTACCTGTGACTTTTGGGACGGTGGGACTGGAGCTGGGACAAGCCGGCATCAGGGCCTTTGGGAGCTAGCATCGCTGTTTAGTCAGCAATTTAGGCAGCTAGGTAAAACTAGAAAATAACCACTTTCGAGAATTTTACAAGTTCAAGGGTTATTTTATTGAAAATTACACAATCTTTTAGCCAGTGCGTTTCGCACCGGCTTTTATTGAAGTCCGGAGTTATGCCATGAACAATTTCAAGCGTTCCGAGGCCATTCGCGATATTGCAGACTTGAAGCCGGAGTATCCCAAGCCGGCTGAGGCGGTGCACATCGATTATTATGGCGAGGATGTCTTTCACGCCAACGCCATCAGGCAGTATCTGCCTAGCGACACCGCGCAAAAGCTGCTGGCCACCATCAATGAGGGCAGTCCATTAGACCCCGCCATAGCCGGAGACGTCGCACACGCCATGAAAGAGTGGGCCTTGGCTCGAGGCGCAACCCATTACACACACTGGTTTCAGCCGCTCACCGGGGGCACCGCCGAAAAACACGACGCTTTCCTCGCGGCTAGCGGACAGGCCCTGGCCAGCATGAGCTTCTCCGGAAAAAACCTGACAGTCAGCGAACCGGACGCCTCCAGCTTCCCCTCCGGCGGACTGCGCTG